>CANQHX010000032.1 GCA_947623905.1 uncultured Lachnospiraceae bacterium | reverse complement strand
GCTGGGCGTCACCAGCCCGATAGTGGACACGATGCCTCCCAGAACGCCCATGGTCTCAAACCCGGCGTAGGTGGACATGTTCACGCCCAGAGGTCCGGGGGTGGACTCGCTCACGGCGATCATACTGGTCAGGTCTTCCATCGTAAACCAGTCAAACCGGTTCGTCAGGTCCATCAGGTACGGAAGGGTGGCCGGTCCGCCGCCCACGGCAAACAGGCCGATCTTGAAGAACTCCCAGAACAGAAGGAGAAGCTTAGTCATGATCCTTCCCTCCCTTCACCTGGTCAAGAACGATCCCCACTACAGCGGCCGAAATGACAAGGAGCACTGTGGGAATATTGAGAAACAGTCCCGCCAGAAGCACAAGACATCCGATGATCCATGCCTCTTTGCTGATAAGGCTCTTTTTCCCCAGGTTGATCACCGTGTTGATCAGCAGGGCGCACACCACCCCGCGCACACCCATCAGGGCGTGCTGGAACCACACGTTGTCCATATAATTTTTCAGAAAAGCGGCTACTGCCGTGATGATCACCACCGACGGGGCGATCATGCCCAGGGTGGATACGATCCCGCCGGATATGCGCGCCTTTTTGTACCCCACAAAGGTAGCGGTGTTCACCGCGATGATGCCCGGCGTACACTGGCCGATGGCGTAGCAGTCCAGCAGTTCGTCTTCTGTTACCCAATGTTTGTTCTGCACCAGCTCATGCTCCAGCATGGGCAGCATGGTCAGGCCGCCGCCGAAGGTCAGGCCGCCGATCTTAAAAAAGGCCCAGAACAGTTCAAAATAAATTTTCAGATAATCCATATCTCTGCTCCCCGTCATTTACTGTGCGGCGGATCAAAATACCGCGGCGATAGATGCGCCGAAGCGCCGCACGGTTTCAAGGTACCATATTTTACAGGACGTGTCAATAAATGCCTCTGTGGTTTATTGCCCTGCATGCCCGTGTGGTTTGCCGCCCTCCCCGAAGCTCAGCCGGCCGCCTGTCCCGCCTTCTCACGGGCATTTTGCTCCAGGAGAGAACAGATGGCGTCGGAAGCGCGGGGCGGGAGTGCTGCGCGCTGTTTTTCCCTCATGCGCTCTCCTGCCTCTGTTTCCAGCAGCATATCACACGCGCCGATCAGCTGGGTCCTGGGCTGATCCACTTTTATGCTCATCCCCCGGCGCTGAAAATATTCCATATTGAATGTTTCGCAGCCCGGGATCGGCGCGATGTGGATCAGCGGCGTGCCGGATACCGCCGCCTCCGTGGACGACAGCCCGCCCGGCTTTGAGATGAACAGGTCGCAGGCTTTCATGTACTCCGCCATGTGTTCCGTAAACTCCAGCAGGATACAGTTCTCTCCCGCCCTGTCCGACAGCTTTTCATACAGGCTGCGGTTATTTCCGCTCACTACGATCAGCTTTACCCGTTCCCCGGCATACCGTTCCGTGAGCAGCGACACCATCTGGTCGATGTGTCCCGCCCCCACGCTGCCTCCCGCCAGCAGGATATACTTTGTATCCGGCGCGAATCCCAGCGTTTCCCGCAGCGTTGCACGGGAGCCGTTTTCACTATACCGGGCGTCCACGGGAATACCCAGGGGACAGATCCGGTCTTCCGGAATGCCCCTGCGGCAGAAATCCTCCTTCAGATCTTCCGCCGGAATGATATAATGATCACAATCAGTCTCTTCCGTAAAAGGGATACATACATAGTCCGTGGCAATAAAATAAACGGGCGGCACGTCCGTTCCGCTTTTTTTCATACAGGTCAGTATCTCTGCCGGGAACAGGTGGGTGCACAAAACGGCGTCAAAGGATTCCGCCGCCATATATTCCCCCAGAAAAGGCGCCATTCTCCTGTTGATCCGGTAGACCGGAGAAGGTCCCGGCAGCTTTCTGTACACATCCCCGATGTGGTACACCGCGCCGAAGGCCGAAGGCAGCTTCTGCACCAGGGACACGTAGGCCTGATTGACCGTTTCCGCCAGTTCGCTGCTTTTCAGCGTATAAGGATTGAGTATTTTCACACTGTGGCCCCGCCGGGTCAGCGCCTGCTCCATGGCGAAGCAGGCGGAATTGTGGCCTCCGCCGGTGCCGCAGGACAAGATCAGCACATTCATAGCAATTTCACACGGATCCTTTCTTTTTTCTCGCTGCTGCGCATAAAACGCACGAAAACGCTCCCGGTAATGACAAAAAAGCCATACCATATGTAGGGAGCCGCGGGCCATACGGCCAATGCGACCAGCGTTCCCAGATAGGCCGCCAGCGTCCGGTAAAAATTGGGCGAGATGACCACCACCGTAGAAAGAAAGAGGAAGCAGCCCGCCAGAAAAAGGAACGGCTTGATACAGGGATAGAGTCCAAGCAGACACCCGAAGGTGACGGCGATCCCCTTGCCCCCGTGGAACCGGTGAAATACGGAAAAGATATGCCCTACCGCCGGAGCTGCCAGCACCGGGGCGATGGCCCAGGCGGGAACGTCCGCTCCCAGTACGGTAAAAAGGCGCACGGGCAGAAACCCTTTGAAAATATCACAGCACAGCGTACAGACGCCGCACCAGAACCCGCCGTAGAGAAACGCGTTGGAAGCGCCGGGATTATTGTCCCTGCTCTCCTCCATCATATGTTCTTTTCCAAACACGTCCGCGAATACATACGCGTACAGCACGCTGCCTGACAGATAACCCGCCAGCACAAACAATACCGTCAGTTTCATTCCTCTGTTATCCCCCTCTCCTGTGTCTCGTAAATCCTGCTATCCCTATCATGGTCCAAATGGCGCTTTTTGTCAAGTCCGGAAAAGCATTTCCCGCGGCAGCCTGTGGCGATTCTTTTTCCATATCGTCTTGCAATTTATGAAAAAAATGATAAAATAGGAACGATGTTACTATAATTGAATTTTTTTGAGTTTGTAAGGAGGAAAACGTAATGAAGAAGAGAATCGCAGCTTTGCTTCTCGCCGGCATCACCGCGTTTGCCATGACTGCATGCGCATCCAATTCCGGCAGCGATACTGCTCAGCCCACAGAGAAAGCCGATACCACAGAAGATACCGGCACCGCTTCCACCGGCGGAAAGCTCATCGTAGGCACCGAGGCAGGTTTTGCGCCCTACGAGTATCTGAAGGGCAATGAAGTCGTAGGCGTGGACATGGACATTGCCAAAGCCATCGCAGACGAGCTGGGCATGGAGCTGGAGATCCAGAACATGACCTTTGACGGCGCCCTCATCGCTGTACAGCAGGGCAAGGTGGATATGGTAGCCGCAGGCGTTTCCGTGGATCCCGAGCGGGAAAAGGTAATGGATTTCTCGGATAACTATGTGGATTCCACGGAAGTGATCGTAGTCAATGCCGAGACAAAAGCGGTAGAGACCGTAGACGCTGCTTCCCTGGAAGGCAAGCGCATCGGCGTGCAGCAGGGCAACATCGCCGACCTGTGGGTTTCCAACACGGAAAACGTAGCCCAGGCCGACATCGTGCGCTATACGACCTTCACCCAGGCCGCATCCGATCTGCAGAATGACAAGATCGACTGTATCGTAATGGACGAAGTTCCCGCTCAGGAAATGGTAGCCACCTCCAACGGCGCCCTTGCCATCGTAGAGGGCGACCCCCTGTTTGTTGACCAGTATGCCATCGCGGTAAAGAAAGGCAACACGGAGCTTCTGGAAAAGATCAACGGCGTGCTGGCAAAGCTGAAGGAAGACGGTTCCATCGAGCAGTTCATCGCCAATCATTCCACCGCAGTTGATGAGAGCACAGATGACGCCGCAGCTGCAGACGAAAATGCGGACGATGCCGGAGCTGCAGACAACGCAGACACAGAGGATACTGCGGAATAACGGCTTTCCCGGCGCCGGGACCGACTGACGCCAACGGAGGACCACTATGAATACAATAATGGATACACTGCGGGGGATCTACGAATCCTTCTACAACGCCATCGTGCCGGAACAGCGATATATGGCTTATATCGACGGTCTGAAGGTGACTCTGGTCATATCGCTGTTCGCCGTGCTGCTGGGCGTCGTCATAGGTGTGATCGTGGCTGTGATCAAGGTGTGCAGCGGTCACACGAAAAATGTGATCGTGCACGTGCTGGGCAAGATCTGCAACGTATACATCACCGTGATCCGGGGCACGCCCCTCATGGTGCAGCTGCTGATCATCTACAACCTGATCTTTACCTCCAGGGACACCAACCCCATCCTCGTGGGCACGGTCTGCTTCGGCATCAACTCCGGCGCCTACGTGGCGGAGATCGTCCGGGCAGGCATCAACGCCGTGGATATCGGACAGATGGAGGCCGGCCGTTCCCTGGGCTTTAACTGGCTGCGCACCATGTGGTACATCATTCTGCCCCAGGCCATCAAAAATATCCTTCCGGCCCTGGGCAATGAGTTTATCGTGCTGGTAAAGGAAACTTCCGTGGCCAGTGTCATCGCGGTAAACGATCTGACGAAAAACGCCCAGTACATAGGATCCCGTACATGGGATCTGATCCCGCCCCTGCTCATCGCCGCCGCCATCTATCTGGTGATCGTCATGGTGCTGAGCAGGCTTCTGGGAATTCTGGAAAGGAGGCTGGCAAAAGGTGATCATCACTAAACAGCTGAAAAAAAGTTTCGGTGACCACGAGGTACTCAAAGGTATCGACCAGCACATCCGCCAGGGCGAAAAAGTGGTGGTGATCGGGCCTTCCGGCTCCGGCAAATCCACCTTCCTGCGCTGCCTCAATCTGCTGGAGGAACCCACAGGAGGAGAAGTGTGGTTTGAGGGCGTCAATATCACCGATGAGAAAAACGATATCAATCTGCTGCGGCAGAAAATGGGCATGGTGTTCCAGCAGTTCAATCTGTTTCCGCATCTCTCGGTGATGGAAAACATCCCCCTTGCGCCCATGAAGCTGAAAAAAACCGCCAAAGAGGCGGCCGAAGCGCGGGCCATGGAGCTGCTGAAGCGCATCGGCCTGGAGGAAAAAGCCACGGCCTACCCCAACCAGCTTTCCGGCGGCCAGAAACAGCGGATCGCCATTGTGCGGGCTCTGGCCATGGACCCCGATGTGATGCTCTTTGACGAGCCCACGTCGGCGCTGGACCCGGAGATGGTGGGCGAAGTACTGGAGCTTATGCGGGAACTGGCGAGAGAAGGCATGACCATGGTTGTGGTCACCCACGAGATGGGCTTTGCCCGGGAAGTAGCCAATCGCGTACTGTTCATCGACGAAGGCATCGTAAAAGAAGAAAATCCCCCGGAAGAATTTTTCAGTCATCCGAAGGACCCCAGACTGCAGGAATTTTTATCCAAGGTTCTGTAAAAAAATTTCCCCCGCCATCCGGCGGGGGATTTTTTACGCTGTTTTCACAGGATGATCCTTTCACCGCGCAGCTTTTTCACAAGCTGCTTGATCAGCGGATCGTTTTTTTCATGACCCTTTTCGTATCATTTTATATGTGCTGGTGTTGTTCCAATAAAAACAAGACGCAGCTCCCCACATTGTCTCATAGGCGAGAGAAAGGATACAGAGCAGCACACCGTCTCCCAAAGACGCGTAAACGACAGTCTCCCCTTCCTTTAAGAGCGCCGTCTTTTTCTCGCACAGGCCGAACCCGCAGCATTTTTCCAGAACAGCCTCCGTTTTTTCGGAAGGGACCTGCGCTGTTTTCGACATCCAGGAAACGGTAAAATGCGTCGTGCAGGCGTCTGAATGGATGCATGCCAGTATCTTCAGCGCGTCGGCGTCGGCCAGAAACGCAAACAGCTTTACCATGCCTGCCTGCTTTTCGGGATCAAACAGCCACCCGAAATCTGACCGGTTCTGAAGCTGTACCACGGCCATGTTTACATCATCCGAGCAGATCTCATAGCTGAACAGTTCTTCTATGGCGATCCTGTTCCGGTGTGGTTTCCCGGCGCCGGGCAGAAGCGTCCCGTCCCCATGTCCGGCATCCGCCGAGGCGCGAAACACGGGAGAAAATGTGGCTTCTATGACCTCAAACAGACGCAGTACGCTTTCCTGCAGATTCAGCCCGTGGAACAGTTCCCGCACCACGCTCTTCATATCTTTTTTCTCCGCCTCAAGGCCAAGGAGATAGTCGGTCGTCACGCCGTAATACATTGACAGGGCGGCCAGCATGGCAAGATCCGGCGCGGACGCGCCGTTCTCCCATTTGGAAATCGTCTTGTTGGATACCGACAGGGCGGCCGCCACCTCCTCCTGGGTGACTCCTCTGGCCGCCCTGAGCTGCGCAAGCCGTCTGGAAATATTGTCTTTACACATTGTTTTCTCCTCTCTGCAAAAGTGCGTGCTCTGATAAAATGGCTGTGTTTCATCAGCCGTTAGGTTCCGGTCCCTGTATGTTCATTATGGACGAAACCTGCGGCAGAGTCAATGTAACAAAAATTGCCCCATTCTCCGGTATGGAGAATGGGGCATCCGTATCCTTTTGCTCATCTGCACGCCTGCCATCGGAAAGGAGAAAACAGAGCAGCGTCTGTCATATCAGTCCGTTTTCCCGGAAAAACGCATAAATATAATTGCTGATATACTCAAACAGCGTATCGTATATGCCGTGCCCGCCGCCTTCCACCGCATACATGACGGCATTTTCATATGTCCGGCGGGCCTTTACCGTATAGCCAAAATCCGCCGATTGGTCCGCCGTTCCGTGGATCAGCAGCACCGGCCCCGTAAAATGCGAGATCTCCTCCCACTCATCTACGTCCCAGCAGTCCGCGTAAAAATTCCGCCCCACGGCAAAGGTACTGTCATTGGAACCGCCATAGAGCACCTCCGGGATCTCGTCCGGAGAAGACCAGCTGCTCCTGACAGCATCGGGCGTACCAAGAGCCGGTGCCAGCAGCACAAGAGCTGCCACCTGATCCGGATGTCTGCCCACGGCAATGGCCGCCGCCTCGCCGCCCATGCTGAGTCCGATCACAGCGATCTTATCGGGGTCCACAAAATCCCAGCCCGACGCGGCTTCGATCACTGCTCCCAGATCGGCCGCCTCCGTCATCACCGACATTTCCATAAAATCTCCGCCGCTGCTGCTGGCCATATTGCCACCCCGAAAATCAAAACAGTATACGGCAATGCCGTGGGAGGCAAGCAGTTCTCCGTATCTTTTCCCGTCACTGAACTGCCCGTTAAATCCGTAGGCATAGATCACAAGAGGCACTTTGCCGTCTTTTTCGGGCCTGTATATCTCCCCATACAGCTCATAGCCGTCCCCATACGGGCACTTGAGCACTTCTTTTTCATACCCGCAGGCGGGCAGATCCTCAAACTTGCTGGGCACAAGGGTGTCCGGCGGCATGGCCACAAGGGTGCCTTCCGGGTTTTCAGGATCCTCCGTGCTGAGGATGTAGGATGTAATGTCGTCGGGTTCGCCCACTATAGTCAGGGCATCGTCCGGCGCGTTGGCCGTCGTTTCTGTCTGCTCTGCCGGCTTTTCCGAAATGCCCGGCGTATCGTCCGTGCACCCCCACAGGCCGAGCGCCGCCAGCAGGACAGCCAGACACAATGACATTGTTTTTTGTATACGTTTCCTTTTCATGATTTCCCCTTCCCCGCGCATAGTTCCTGCGCATTTCGAGCCTGTCTTTCTTTCCCTTCCTCTGTGTCAATGATACA
Source organism: uncultured Lachnospiraceae bacterium (assembly GCA_947623905.1). Lineage (GTDB taxonomy): Bacteria > Bacillota > Clostridia > Lachnospirales > Lachnospiraceae > CANQHX01. The sequence continues at coordinate 16,090 of CANQHX010000032.1, read as the reverse complement.
ACACCTCTGCGCTGTTTGTCACGCAACTGTTTATTGAGTTTCTCTCAACCATGTGGAATCTTCGCTCTCATATATACAGTGTGTCTTTTGGGGGAAAAGGTTAGGTGAAAATCGAAAGATTATGTGGGAAAAAAGTATTTTCATTGATAATTCGCACTTATTTGAAAAACTGCGGATTAAATTTATATTTTCCCTTTCCAAAACCCGTTACCGAAACAATTGCTCCAATCGACAAAAGCTTATTTAGGATCTCCGATGCGGGAGATTTCGTAATTCCCAATTCTCTTACAATGTCCATTCTCCCGAACGGAACAGTATAGCTGAAGCATTGCATGAGTTTTATGACATTATTTGCAGTTCTTATTGAGATTCCCGCCTTTGCCAAAGCATTAAAGTCCTGTTTGGCATCAGTAGAGTCCCGTTTGAAAAATTCTGAGTCCTGTTTAAGAACGCCGCTGATATGCATCGTCCGGTTTTGCAAAGGATTGTTCTCGCCCAGCAGGAGATTTCTCAAAAACAGTTCAAGAAATTTCGTCGTTTCATGGACGCCTTTTTGGATGTTGTTGTAGTTGGCACGCACCATCGCGTTGCGGAAATACCAGGCGTTTTTCGCAAAAATATCGTTGGTCACGTCAAAACCAAGTGATTGCATATATTTGATAAAGAATACCGCCGTTGTGCGTGTGTTGCCCTCGCCGAAAACATGGATCTGCCACAGACGGGAAATAAAACTTGCCAGATGACGGATGACCTCATCCGTCGAAAGGCCGGAATAATCAAACTCTTTTTCCTGTGAAATATCATATTCCAATGTTGCACGTAATTCAGTCGCGCTGCCGTATGTCACGGTATCGCCGTCGAGAACCCATTCTTTTTTTGTGATGTTGTAATCACGGATCTTACCGGCGTGCTTATAGATGCCCTCGAACAACCGATGATGGATTGAGAGATACTGTGCCACAGAGAAGGTAAACCCCTTTTCGGCAATGATTTTTGTAATGCGCGAAGAAACCTTGTCTGCCTCTTCTGTGCGCGATCCTTCCCTCTTGCGGTCAGTTTTGTAGTAGGATTCGATCAGCGCCTGCGCTTCATCAAGCGAGATCTCGCCCTCAATATTCTTGACAGCTGTCTCCTTCAAATAATCAGACGTTTCCAGCCCGTCCACCGCCTGAAGACCGATAGCCGTATGCCAGGCATAACTCCGCTCGCGCTTCGATGGATCTGTTTCGCGGCTGTACTCCTCAAAGGGATCGCTGTCGTAAATCATTTCATCGCTATCATGCTTTTTATTTTTCATATTTGTCTCCATTTACAAACCTTATACTACTTCGGTACCTAGTTGCTTTTTCTTTCCTTCCAATCTGCCAGTATTATATCACAATAATGCTTCTAAGTATAATTTTTTGACAAACGTTCCTCTGCCGGAACACCGGCAGAGGGATTCTGTTAATCACTTTCATCGGACCGGTTCATCAATGCACCAGCACCTTTCCGGGTATATTTTCTTCGCCAAGTATATATGCTTGCCGTGCTGTATCCTAATTCATCTGCTACTGATTGTACATCTTCTCCCAGTTCAAAGCAACGGTGCAGTGCATTTAATTTTAATTCCAAAAGGGGATGCCGCGGATGATCCTTCGTATTATATCCCCGGAATGTGGATTTCCCTTCCGGCAGTATCCTTTTTCTGTTAATCCAATTATACAGGGTCTGCCTGCGTTTTGGGTAGCCTAAGATAGTGATTGTTTTCGTAATGGAACCTGTTTCCTTGTAGACTTCAAGTGCTTTGTAATACTGTTCTTCTGAATACATCGGTCAATCCTTTCCTACGGTGTTCGGTCCAACTTTTTGTCTGCACCCCCCTATTTTTGAAAAGTACCGTGTTATTCAGGATAGGATCTTTCTTTCCGAATATGATAGGTATATGTTTGAACTTGACGAACAAGCAAAGTCTATTTCAGATAGCTCCAGAAACGATAAAACGACTGAATAACTCATCATAATAAATCAAGACCGTCTTTTCTCTACAGAGATCCGGCGATCTTACTTTACAAAGAAATTAATATGTTTAAAGGTCTCAATACGGAAATTGTAAAAATCTATATATGCACTCAATCATTAATTATTGGCAGCAGAATTGTTTGATCTATGCATATTTGATTTGGATTTTCGATCCCATTGATTGACAATATAATTCCCTTACTAGAATAATAGTCAATTCCATTATCAATACATATTTTTTCCAATGTGTCACCCATTACGACCGTGTATGCTTTGAAGGTGACTTCACCACTCTCACCTGTTTTTTTCTGCTCTATAAACGATTGAAGTTCTTTCAGGACTTTGTCTTGATTCTGCAAGATAATCTCCTGATTCTCTATTTTTTCAATCAAATCAGATACAGTGGTAGTTCCGTTTTCATCAAGTATGCTATTTACTAATTGCTCTTGCAGATTTTCTATAACCTTATCCTGACTTTCTACTTTTGCCAAAATATCATTTTGCATTTTTATTTGTGAATTATATTTTCTAATTATAGAAAACGAGAAAAAGGATAACGCCAAGGTCATGACACACAAAAGCGTCAGAATGACATAAATGGGTTTCCCCCCTTGTTGAGTTATACTGTTTTTTTTATCTTCTTTTTGCTTTTGCTCAATCTTTATGGATTTACCTACCTCGTCATAAATATAGAAACCCTTCAGCTTTTCAATCTTTCCGTTTTTCCACTGGAAAAATCCTCGTAGATTCTGAACCGGATCAATTACATAGGCAACTTGGAACGGCAAATTAAAAAAGTTCTCATGGATAAACAGGTCATAATTTGAAAGAAATATCCCATAAGTCGGGTGCGTGTGCTGCCATCCGACTATTTTTTTATTAGGATATTTCGCATCCTGTTCCTTATGGACATAGTCCCAAGTCTCGTGTGTAAAAGTTAGTGTCGAGGCAGAAGCATCTGTATATTTAGCTTCAATGTAATTAGAAATCACAACATGGGTTTTACCCATTTCTTCGCAGTAATCTCCGAGAATAATCGTGCCCCTTTCATGTTGCGTATCTTCAAGAGCATACTTTTCCAAATCTTTGTACACATCTTGTTTGATATAGACCTTAATATCGTCATTTTCAATTTCGCCGAATGTAAGGAAATTCATCGGCAGTCGAACTACATTCGACACCTCTGAACTTTCTTCGTTAAGCTCAATATCAAAGTTTTCGTCCATAGAGTGCATCTCCTTCCATCGGTATCATGCAAACTGAATAATAGTAGTCAGAATCGCATATCCGATAATGGTTAAAACTGTAGCGGTCGTATTGGTTCCGCCTTTTTTGTTTGCATACTCGGTCTTATATCCACCGGTCAGCATATTCATCTGTAAGGCTTTTTTCTCAAGCGTCTGCATATAGATATAGTTCCCAAGGATGCCGAACACAATGTATGCAGCCAGAGAAACAAGCGACAGAAATAAGCCTCCAATCAGTAATAATAAAAACATCCCGCCCAAAATGGCACCACCATAGCCGTACATTTTTCTGTAGATCATCCAATATGGAGTAAACAGAAAAGCGCACCAGTTCCAGCTTGATTTTGTATTGTGGGCCTTCATATCATTGAATTTAGGTACATAGTATTCTGTATTTTGGCCAATCAACATTTCGATATTCGTCCGATTTCCGGGTTTAAATGTTTGATATTGGCTCTGTGCGTTATAACTATTGCTCTCCCATCCGGGATAATATCCTGGCTGAACATAGCTATATAGATTATTTCCTGAGACGCCTGTGGAATATTTCGGCGGAGTTTGTTGCTGTTCCGGGGCTTTGGTTAAAGGGTTTCCGCACTTGCAACAGAAGTCGCTTGTAGCATAATTCTGTGTTCCACACTTGGTGCAAAACAGGTACTCATTTTCTCTTGTCGAATGATTATCAGGCGTATCTTGCTCATCATACAGATCGATTTCAAAATCCATCTCGTTCGAGACAACATCGCTCGGAGATTTAATCGTTCCACTGCAGCCAAAGGTAGTACATCCTTGATTGTCGACCCAGCAGTCCTTGTGGTGAGGCATTTCACATACACTACAGACCACAATGTCGTCACCGTCTTTGAATGAAGTTTTACAGTATGGGCAAATCTTACCTACATAATCACTCGTTGTCATTTGTTTCTTCGCTACCTTCCTCGGGAACAGATTCAGTATTTGCTCCTGAATCTTGTGTATTATTATCTGAATTCGGTGCATCAGTACTTGCATCAGTTTCAGACGAAGTATCTTCACCAGTCTCTTCTTGATCCGTTGTTTCTTCTGGCTCAAGAGCCTTCACTCTCGTCTTCAAATCGTCAATTTCTTCATATAGAGAATTGACCTGCATAGACATATAGGAAAAGCTCTGATTTGTATAGGTAACCAATGTTTCTATCTGATTTTGAAGGTTCGATATCGTTCCATTCAAGTTCAAACAAAGAACAAGAAGAATCGCAACAGCTCCGCCCAAAACTCCAATGAGTATTTTTGCCAGTTTCGGAAATCCAACCGGAACATCCGGTTCCTCTGTTTCAACCTTATCGGATACCGTGATTTCCGTACCCACTTTGTCAAACACGAAAAACCCTTTGCAGCGTTCAATCTTTCCATTCATCCAGAAGTAGAAGCCCTCTATCTTCTGAATCGGATCGACAACATAAGCGATTTGATTTTCTTCCTTAAAGAAGTTTTCTTGAATGAACTTGTCATATTCAGAAAGGAAAATGCCAAAATCAGGATGGGTATGAATCCAGCCTAAAATCTTATATTTCGGATATTTCTTACCGATTTCTCCGTGAATGTATTCCCAGGTCTCATGGGTAAACTTAAGTGTGGTCGGCGTTCCTTCACAATATTTAGCCTCAATAAAGCCACGAATAATGATGTTTGTCTTACCAAACTCCTCAATTACATTACCGACAAGAACACCGCCACTCTCATTTTCTGTCTTATCCTTAGTGAACTTGTGAATGTCTTTATATACACTCTGTGCAATATAGATATTCTTATTTTCAACAACATGCTCACCGAAATTGACAATATTCTGCGGAAGTATATCATCCGGAATATCATTGATTATCTTCTTGTTGTTTCTCTTGATTTTTTTTGCCATAATATCACTCCAAAATATCTATATCGAAATCTGTTCTTTCCGATGGGTCTGTTGTTATATAAACTTTTTTCCGTTTCCGGCAAATGAGAATAATCAAAAGGACAATATTCAAGAGCAATGAAACTGCAAGTCCTATGCTTAAAAGAAACACTTTCATGTTGCTCTCTGCATTTTCAGCCCCGGAAGAGCTGTTTGGTTCATCATTCTTTTCTTCACTATGAACATCTGGTTCAGAGACAGTTCCGGAAACATTACCGTAATCATCAAGTTTGATTCCGCTATTGTCCAGAAGCTCAGTTACAATGTCTATTGGAATTGCCAGTCCGATGCCTTCGCTATCTGACATCTTATAAGAATTAACACCCACTACTTCACCTGATTCATTCAGTAATGGGCCGCCACTATTTCCCGTATTGATAGCAGCGTCCGTTTGAAGATAAGTATATCTTCCAACTTTCCGGTCTTTTGCCGAAATAACGCCCTTGGTCAATGTGTAAGCCAAACTATTAGGTGCTCCAATCACGTACACATCATCACCTATTTTAATATTCGAAAGCTCAGCAACCCGCAACGGTGTGAAGTCACTACCTTTTACACCCAAAATTGCTATATCTCGACTTTCATCTACAACAATAACAAAAGTATCGAAATATTCACCGCCATAGGTTGCAACTCTTGTTACGCAGTTTTTGTTAATTACATGAGCGTTTGTTATGATGCAGTTTTCACCAATTGCAAATCCACTACCAAGCGAGTTGCCGGAATAAATCACAAAAACCGATTCGTATATTTTTTCCACATCAAAATCCATTGCATAGGCAGGGAAAAAAACGGCGAGCGTTACAACTACCACACAAACGATTTTGACAATCCTTTTGAACGTATTCACTGTAACGCTCGCCTCCATTTTTACTTTGTGTTAAATACTAATACTGAGTTACCGATTGCAATAGCATCACCTTGTTTAAGTACCTGCCTTGCAGTCTTTCGACCATTAACAATAGTTCCCATCGGAGTACCGCAGTCAACAACGACGTATTTGCTTCCTTCAAGCACAATGTCACAATGATGCGGTCCTACAAGCTTATCCTTAAAAAGAACAATGGTATTCTTACCGTTGTTACCAATGCTCGTAGTTCCGGCAAATACCAAGTATTCCTTGCCCTCAAACTCGCCACGAATAACTTTAAGCCAAGCCTGCTTAGCAAACTGTTCAAGCAAGCCAACTCCTAGGCCAATCAGTATACCCATAATTACAATTGCAACGCCTCTTGCGACAACAATATCATTCGAAATTATATCACAAATGTAGTTAAATAAGAATCCACCGACGAATGCACCGACTAAACCTCCGACGCCACAAAACAGTATTCTTTTCTTTTCTGGCTTAATAAGTCCTACTGCAAGTCCGATGCCTATGCCCATAATCGCCCAACCGAGTCCTCTTATGAGTGCTGCGGAAATATCTGAAGGTTCATCTCCCAACATTGACGCATACATCCACTGGGCTAAATATCCACTTATAAAGCCCATAACAATTGATACGCCAGCACCTATAGCGGCATATTTGACTGCCTGCTCTTTTGACCCATAAAAAACACCTTCACCAATGCCGAGGAATAGACCAATAAAGAGGGCAATCACAGCAGACCATAAACCAGTATGAACACGAGTAACATTTTTCATTGCGTCTAATAGCTCATCTTCATCAGCGCGGAATTCCCTCTGATATGATTTATCCAATTCGTCCATAGCATCAGAATAGAGTGATGCTGCCTTATCTTCGTCCTTATCATATATTTCTAGTGCAGCATTATAATCTTCATAATACTGTGCTAAATACGGATATCCCATCATTTTAGCCGTATTTGATTCGTTTGTCAGGGGATCTGTTAATTCAGAAATCCCAAACCCTAAGAAAGCTCCAATAAATGCCCAAAGTAGTCCCTTCACTAATATTGTTTTAAAATTGATCTTGTTTTTTTTAACTGTTCCACCATGTGAAACGGTCTGCATCCGCTGAGCGGTAGGAACAAATTCAATACCAGCAAGTTCTTCGGCAGTTATTTCAAAGTCATTATCATCTTGGGAACTCTCAGTTTTACTAGCTGCTGTAACAACCTGTTCTTTATTATTATCTGAATCAAATTCTTTCGTTACGGAAGAATCATCCATAACTGTTCCGTTATCATCAAATAAATCAATGTCTACCGTGTCTTTTGCCGACGCATAGTCAGCAATGTGTAATTCAACATTCCCTACGGGAAAGAGATGCTTATTTTCCATAGCCCACTGTGCTGCATCAGCAGAAAGCGGACTATATGAATTCCAAGATTTATATTGGATCATATCCCCGATATTAATAATAATATCGCTCAGCGACTCTCCAGCACCCCAAATATCTCCAATACAAATCTGTTCGTCACGGAAATTCGGATGCCAAATTGGAGTTAAGATTTTGCATATTGGCTTATATCGTGGATAGTCAGCATGAAGTGTAATTTCAACCTCATGTCTACCCAATGTTTCGATTCTGCCATCTGGCAGCAAATAAATTCCATTCACAAAATAAGTTATATGATATTTTTCGGGCGGTTCTTCGCCAATAGGCGTAACTTGAATATTCTTATGTCCGGCAAAATCTTTTTTGACTTGTTCATAGTCGGACATAAGCCGTCTTTCTCTTGCTGTCATTGTTTCTCCTCCAATCCTTCAAAGACTTCTTTTTCATCCGCCGAAAACTCAAAATATGTTGTTTCCATTCCGACTTTTCCTCCGATAATATGAAGAAGCGGAATGCCGGTTTCAAAGGGAGTCTTGTCAAGGAAATTTTCTTCTCCGTTTATACGGTGAATACTGTCAAAAGACATCTGATTTCCGCATTTTGGGCAAGTAAGCATTTCGCCTTTTAGCTTGTGTACCGGCATAAACAGTTCTTTTTGTTCTCCGCAGGAGCAGCGGGCAACTGTTGCAATATCTCTGTCTAAAGTAATGATTGCATTATCGTCCAAATCATTGCGGATTTCTGCTAAAACTTCACGCCATGTAATTGTTTTTGCCGACCAGTGCTTTTCTATGATTTTTTCGTAAGTATCATGGCTCATACAGTCTTCTTTGCGCTGATATTCCACAACATACGAATCGTGGGTCAGTCCATTAAAAACATATCCTTTTCCTGCCAGCGTCGGAAGATTACGATCCGAATGAAGCAATTTTAACATTTCCTGAACTTGAATGCCGGCAATAACAGATGACGAGGTAGGTGTTGTGGGAATTTTTCCTTCCGCCATCTGCTCACGCGTCAAAAGGGCACAGGATTTCCTCTTGTTGATTAACATCCAGTCTGTTTCCGTCATGGTACATTCATAACAAGCTCCATGATCTGGCACAAAGACACGAGCAAACCCATTTAACGCTTCTATTGCGCCATCAATCCAAGGCTTATTAACTCTGTAACAGGCTTGATTAATGGAAAGTCTGGCTTCTCGGTTATCCAGTCCTCCAAGGACGACATCCATTCGTCGAAAAACGCCTAAGCCGACATCGTCAATGATGTTGGCAACAAACGCTTTTGCCTTGACGTCAGGATTTATTTCAGTCGCACGCTCAGCTACAATCTCGGCTTTATAGCGACCCACATCCTTTGCACGAAACAAGATAGAACGAGTAAGATTCGTGTTCTCGATGGTGTCCATATCAAAGACGAGAATCTTTCCAATTCCCAGCAAGGTTAAATTTTTGATAAGCTCGTTGCCGATAGCTCCGGCGCCAACAACCATTATTGTGGCGTTTTTTAGCCGATTTTGATCCCACCAAGGAATTAAACGTAACCGACTGTATCGGTCTTCCTCAAAGTCGGTCGTTTTAAGCTCAAAATCATTTTCCATTATTTAACACCGCCTGCTGTGATTTCCGGCTGCAAGCGGAGAACATCTCCATCCTTGATTCCCGCCTCTGCAAGCGTCTGCGTTTCGAGGAGCTGTCGTCCTGTTACTTTATGAATAAATTTGTAGCTGATGGGATTTCCATCCGGCCCGACAGACGGCAGTTTTATCTTCTCTACAAGTTTCACCATGATAATGCCACATTTGACATCATCGGGAAGCCCCACCTTTTGTTCTTTGTTGCCGGTCGCGTCAACAATTACAACATTAACCTTACCCATTTTCATTCTTCCTTTCTTGTAATTCTTTGCCGGTAATACTCTTTAGGTAGCTATTTGCAACATAAATAGCAAAGGTATGTAATTAATTATAAGTAAATGAAATTCTGAAATCTTCAACACCGTTTGTTGTCATTTTTAGAGATTTAGCTTTGCAATCAGAGGTTATACACCTTTTACATTTTGAAGGAAAAATGTTGAAGAATTCAACAGTAATTGCTCTATCTTCTCGCACAAAAATCCGAATGTTTTGATGTGCAACGGCATTTCTAAATTTCTTTATAAAACTGTATTGGCTTTTATAACTAAATTTGGGAGTCTGATTCTTACTTTCAGTTATAGGCTGAAATATGATTTCTGCGAAACCTATTTCTTTTTTATGTCTTTATATAAACCTTGTCAAACACGAATCCTGTCCGTCTTCTTAGTACTCTCAAACGGAAGTAGTACAAGGGATAAAAGTGCATTTTGAAGTGCTGTATAGGAGAGTTTCCAGCCATCAAAAAATGTTTCGATTATCTCAACAGAGTTTTCAATCTGTTACGCCATAAATCTTTGATTCTCTGATAGCAAGAACTCTTCCATAACATATTCATCCTATTTGTTTTCGTCTAATAGCTCTATACTATCAAGAATGTCCTGCTCAAACAAATTGTTAATATTCTTAATACTGACTTTGTCAAGCTTCATTGAACTATTCCCAATTATTTCTATAACAGTCCTTCTGGCAGAATTTCTAAGCATCTTATCAAGCATTTCGCTTGCGTCATCCCATGAATACGTTTCTTCTTCATCTAAATCTGATAATGACGCATATAAGCTGTACTCACCATCATCTTCATCATAGGTATAGTACCGATAGCTTGATGCAGTTGCTCCATACGAATTAGCACCGCTCACATAAAGGACGATGCGCTGATTTGCGCTATCGAACCAAACATCACGCAATGAAAACGAGGAAGGATCCTTAAGAGTATCCGGTACATCTTTAGCTACAAAAGCAATTAAGTTCTCAACCAAAACATCTTCCTTTTCATCACCTTTGGCCACACTATATGCTTTTTCATAATCGCCCATAGCCAAATAGTCACTAGTAGATTTAAACAGTTTGGGGGCAACAACTGCACCTGCAACTATCACCGCAAGAGCAATCACCGCTACAATTATAATTTTTATCGGTTTCTTTTTCTTGGACTCATTAGCTTTATTGATCTCAGCATTAAACTGACTGATAGCAGAACTTACATTGGCATCAACAGCGAGCCCGACTTTTTGACCGCATTTGGGGCAAAATTCTTGGCCTTCTTGCAATTCGGAACCACACTTGCCGCAAACCTTTTTATTTGTATCCGCTTTAGGAGTTCCACATTTGGGGCAAAACATCTGACCATCACCTAAAGGTGTTCCGCATTTTGGGCAAACATCAGTAGGATTTGTCCCTTGTGCTTCATAATGCTGTTCTGAACAGCCAAACGTTGTACAACCCTTGTTTTCTTCCCAGCAGCTTTCGTGGTGCGGAATTCCGCAAGAAGGGCATACTTTCACGGAATCACCTTCTTTGATTTCTGTCTTGCAAAATGGACAAATCTTCCCGATATAGTCTTCCATTTTTTCGACCCCCCTAATTAAATAAAATGTTTATATTGTTTGCTATACGGCTTGCAACCTAAGAACAGCAATTATGGTAGACAAGTCTGACATGGCTCATACTCTCCGCTTTCGAATTTTTCCTTTGTCAAGCGGCGAACATTTTCCTTATCCTTAACAAAAATACAATTCTTCTCATGATATTTACTACCAGTAGTGGTTATATAATATTCTCCATAATACCTCTTTTCGCTTGTTATACTACGCACAATCAAAGTTCCTATAAGAAGAACCATGATAATGACAAACATACAGGTTATGAACCGTCTATGGTTTTTGGCTATGCTAACAAGCTTACCCTTTCCGGATGAGTGCAGTAAAAAGTGTGAAAACTCATTGGCTTCGTATTCGTCCTGCACATCTTTTCCGATAATCGGAGAGTTTGAAAGATGACCTAAATAGATATGGCCTATCTCATGTGCAAGGATATACATCTTTTCGGTATCGGACAAATCTTCGTGAATAAAAACGATCCTGTAATCGGCATCCGCATAAATAAAACCTTTTGAGCGCAAAATAATATCAGATATATGTAGCGCATCAATCAGTGACTGAACATCCTCATCATTTAGAATGTGGTTATACTCTACGACGGTATAGCCCATCTTTTCTGTTGCCTTTCGTAAACTGTCATACTGAACTGAGGACAAATCATTGTTTTTTCGAAAGAGATTTACTTTTTGCTTGATTTCACGATTTGTCATCTTGTCGGCGGCGCTCCTTTATTGTTTTCAACGCTTTTGCTGAAGTTATGTTATCCGCCAATGGTGGAGTAAATGAAACACCATCAAAGGATTTCACAACTGCTTCTCCCGGAGTCGAGGTGCAACGAGCATATTCCACCATAATCATAGTACGAATAGACAAAAGTGCTTGTTCGTCTAAACTATCTATCACTGATTTCATGTTTTCACCAATGAAACCCGAAAGTTGAATTTCTTCTGGATTGTTCCCATTATTAAATCGTTTTATAATATCATGAGGGAAAACTCCTAAAGCTCGAATCAACGAATGCGTTTTCTGATTGTAGTCAAAAAACATAATCAAAGATAGATAGGTACTCCATGACATTTTTCTGTACTTTCGTTCTATTGCGCTATATGTTTGTCTTGATATACCAACCAAATTCGACAGCTCGTCCTGCGAAATTTCTGCTTTTGTTCGCAAGGGTACGAGTTCCGGTGTTAGTTCTTCGATCAACCTATCTTTTTCTTCATTCGTCAATAACCAGTTTGAAACATTCTCCATTCCGTTCAGCCTTTCATTTTTTTCGTAAAGTATTCTACTCTAAGTTTGACTATCCAAAAAATTCAGAATTATAGGAAATAGAAAGCGCTATGGACGGCTATTTTGACGGCTTTAGATAGAAAATGACAACTTATCCATATTACTATGCTTGAGTTCAAAAGAAGAGTGAACATAACGATTAAGCGTTATGTTCACAGTTGAATGTCCGAGAATCTCACTTAAACTCTTAAGCTCAAATCCTACTTCGACGCATCTTGTGGCAAAAGTGTGCCTAAGAGAATGGAAGTTTGCGTCTTGTATTCCACTTTCTCTGATGCACCTTTTGAAATAGTTCTGCATAGTACGAGGTTCTACAAACTTATTCTCATCTCCCGTTAAAACAAACGCATTTGGTGAACCGGCAAAAAATAAAACTACCTCTATCAAACACTTTGGCAATGGAATGTCACGAATTGAACATTTACTTTTTGGTTCCGTGAATATAACTTTAGTTTTTTTAGGTGTCTCAAAACTTGTGTCTTGTATGCGTTGCATGGTTTCCTTTATCTTTAACACATTGTTCACTGTGTCAATGTTTTTCCATTTCAAAGCGCATAGTTCTCCAATCCTAATTCCAGTATATAACGATAAAAGTATTCCAAATTTATATAGGTCGGTATTACACAGGAGAACATTAACGAGAGTTTCTTGTTCTTCACGACTCAAAACTCTCATTTCATGTGTTTGCTTTTTGACCGAAATTCTATTGAGATTGCAAGAAATCTCCATGTTATTACAACGTCCAAACTCTAAAGTGCTTTTAATTACAGTCAAAATATCCGTTACTGTCTTTGAGGATAAAGCACCTCCATCACTCAGCCTACCATGATTGAGTTGCTGATCTATATAATTTTCTACCACCTTGGGCGTGAGTTTACTCAAGGTGTAATTACCTAAGTATGGGCGAATATGTCTTTCAATAAGCTGTGAATACCGTGCGTATGAAGACTCTTTAATTGAGTTTCTCGATGATTGCAACCATGAAGTCAAAAGATCATTATATATTACTTTAGTATAGGATGATCCTCTACTTCTATCTGTCGTGAAAGCTTTCTTTTCCGATAATTTCTTTTTTGCGTCTGAATATGAATGAGAGTAGATATATCCAAATTTGGGTTTTCCATCATCCGTATAGTAACGGATGTATCTTCCTTCCCATCTTCCATCTTTCCTTTTATAGATGTTTTCTCCTCTTTTGGCCATAGCATTTCCTCCTAGTATAATAATTTGACGGTTCGGATGACGGCATAAAATACTGCTTTTTTTAGTTAGTTTCAAAAGGTCGCCCTTTTTTTCATACCAACAATGGGGATTTTAATTTTTTTCGACATTTCACCCCACCTTGTTGACAAATCCGACAACATTATGTATAATTCTAACTATCAAGAGAAAGGAAACCAGCTTCGTAGAGTAGAATACTTTACGAAATAGTAACGTACACAACAGCCGCAATTTGTGGCTGTTTTTTTACATTAAATTTCGCTCTCATTGCATGACACTAAAAGCACTGAATCAAAGCAATTCAGTGCTTTTAGTATACTATATCTCCTTATCAATATCAATAGTATATGGATAAACGAGTTCGATATTTATAGACTATATCTAAAAGGAGATTTACAGATATGAGCGATATTACAAAAACTGTCGGGCAACGCATAAGAAATTACCGCACACAAAAAGGATTAAGTCAGGAAAAACTTGCAGAACTTTCAGGATGTCATCCGACATATATCGGTCAAGTTGAGCGTGGCGAGAAAAACACAACGCTTGAGAGTATTGAAAAGATAGCCTCCGCATTAGGGATTACACTCGAAAAACTTTTAGAAAAAATCGGGGAAAATCAACCGAAAACAGGAGAGAAAAATTATCCTTTAGAATGTTATGAGTTTATTTCAACCAAATCGATAGCAGAACAAGAACAAATATACCGTATTCTGCTTGAACTCGATAAATATAAGGAACAATAACTATGTAGATATGCCGCCCTTTCGGGCGGCAATTTTAATACCGCGGCGCTCTGTAGCCGAGTATCTCGTAATGCCCTACGGCATATTGGTTGATACGGCAGCTATCGCCGGAGTTGCCTTCGACAGTATATACAATACCATTCTCAACCTTTTCCACAATACCCGTATGGTCGGATAGTCCGTCCTGCGGACCTGACGAGTCTTTGTTATCCCAATCAAAGAAGATATTCATACCCGCCATCGGCTCCTGCGAGCCATCTATCCACTGTCCTCGGTCTTTGAACCACTGAACGCCGTTTACGCAGCCGGCGTATTTCGTAATAATACCGGCGTCGATATATCCACACTCATTGGCACACCAACTGACAAAGCAGGCGCACCATTCCACTCGGTTGTTAAAGCCGTACCAAGACCAGTACGGTCCCCCGCCGACATTCCCAACCTGAGATAAAGCAACCGTCACGATTTGGTCGTCGCTGTATCCGATACCATATAGAATGGCAGACCATAGCGAATTGTTTTCCTCTTGAAACATTTCAGCAAGATATTCCTTTTGCTCCTCATCAAAGTTGTACTGCGCTACCATATCGTCTACGGTCTTATGTGAGACCTTAATATACAGAAATTACTCACATTCTGTCGTTTCCGTTTGCACGATATTCCCGTGTCCATCATCGATCTCAATTATCTCGGTGTGCGATTTTGTCTCGGTTCGGCTGCTAATCTCGTTCATCTACCAGAAGATGTCTTTGAACGGTTCCTTCTTTTTATCGTTCATCGTCGCTACCTCCTGCGGATTATCGGGGTCGGTATTGGCTTTGACGGAGTAGACGACAAGCACATCTTTCCAAACCGCACTGCTTCCGCTCATTTCAAGTTTGTCATAGCTGACAGAGTTCTTTATATCTTGCAGCCTGCTATTGTAATCGACATTAATTTCCTGAACGACCGTCTACGTAGTCTGTCCTGTCCCTGAATCCTCGCCCGAAAAAAAGATAGCGGAAACGGAACCTATTAACGATGCAAGCAGGCAAATAATGATAATCACAACAACGACAACCCAACCACCTACCGCAATCGTAGCAATCAACGCTTTTGTCGCCGCTATAATCGCCTTGACAGTGACAATAACAGCTTTAACTGCCTTGAACCGCTGCCTTTACCGCTGCTTTTTGTGCGGCTTTCGCAGTTGCCTGTGCGGTTTTCTAAGCCGCTTTTGCGGATTGTTTGGCGGTCTTAATTGTGGCTTTCGTTGGCTGTTCCGCAGTCTTAACGGTCTTTTGGGCAGTTTTGGCAGTACCTCTGCCTACTGTCTTAATCGTCTTTTTCCCTGCCTTTCTGCTCCGTTCAGGAATGTACTTGTTGAATGTATATTCAGTTGTCAAGGTGCTTGGACAAACTGAACATTTCAACTTGCCCTCAAGGAGTAGCCAGCGAGAAGGGCTAAAACTCAAACGATTTCAGAAATAATTTAGAAAAAATTAAAAAAGGCTCTAACCACTACAAAAAGTAATAATTAGAGTCAAAATGAAACGCCCACACTATCTTTCAATAATGTGGGCGAATACTATTTAGTTATTGCGTTATTTCGCTAACTTCTGATTAACGGTGTTCGCGATCGCTGCCTGCGCGGCTGCCAGCCGGGCGATGGGCACGCGGAACGGTGAGCAGGACACATAGTCCAGACCGATCTTGTGGCAGAACTCTACGGAAGAAGGATCTCCGCCGTGCTCGCCGCAGATGCCGATGTGCAGGTCGGGATTGACGGGCTTGCCCAGCTTGATGGTCATATCCATCAGCTTGCCTACGCCGGTCTGATCCAGTTTTGCAAACGGATCGTTCTCGAAGATCTTGGCGTCATAATATGCGTCC
This sequence comes from uncultured Lachnospiraceae bacterium, assembly GCA_947623905.1. GTDB lineage: Bacteria > Bacillota > Clostridia > Lachnospirales > Lachnospiraceae > CANQHX01. The sequence continues at coordinate 13 of CANQHX010000032.1, read as the reverse complement.
AGGAACTTGCCGG
>CANQHX010000031.1 GCA_947623905.1 uncultured Lachnospiraceae bacterium | reverse complement strand
CATCATGGTAAACATCTTCCACAATCTGGACGACGCTGCAAAACGCTACGGTCTGGAAGGCAACTATGTAGCAGGCGCAAACATCGCCGGCTTCGAGAAGGTTGCAGACGCAATGCTGGCACAGGGTATCTGCTGATCGGCCCTGCGCAGGAAGTATGCAGAAAACAGATTAGAAGAAACAGACGCCGTCGGTCTATGACCGGCGGCGTTTTTTGCGCCCGCTGGACAACACTTTTTTAGGATGAACGCAGTTTTTGCCGGGGCGGTAGCCTATTGCCCTTTCTGCGAGAACTTCCGGTCTCTTTGTCCCTTGACAAAATCTGTGGAAATGGACTACTATAAAATAACAGCTGTTGGATTATTTACTAGAGAATGATAAATAGAAAGGAACTGCAAATGCCTGAGTTTGCCCATCTTCACGTCCACACGGAATACAGCCTGCTGGACGGGTCCAACAAAATAAAAGAATGTATCCAGCGGGTGAAAGAGCTGGGCATGGACAGCGTGGCCATCACGGACCACGGGGTCATGTACGGCGTCATTGATTTTTACAAGGCGGCGGTGGCCGCCGGGATCAATCCCATACTGGGCTGCGAGGTGTACGTGACTCCCGGCTCCCGGTTCGACCGGGAGATCGGCGACAATGAGGACCGCTATTACCATCTGGTGCTGCTGGCGGAAAATGATACCGGCTATCACAACCTGATGAAGCTGGTGTCCAGAGGCTTTACCGACGGCTACTATTACCGGCCCCGGGTGGACAAGGAAGTGCTGCGCATGTACAGCCAGGGTATCATCGCCCTGAGCGCTTGTCTGGCGGGAGAGGTGCAGAAGTATCTCCAGCGGGGCATGTACGAGGATGCCAAGGCGGCGGCGCTGGAATATGAGGATATCTTCGGCAGTGGGAATTTCTTCCTGGAGCTGCAGGATCACGGCATTCCCATGCAGAAGCAGGTCAATCCCCAGCTTGTGCGCATGAGCCAGGAGACAGGCATTGAACTTGTGGCGACGAACGATGTCCATTATACTTATGAGGACGACGCCCAGTCCCACGATATTCTTCTGTGCATCCAGACCGGCAAGAAGGTGGCCGATGAGGACCGGATGCGCTACGAGGGCGGCCAGTATTATATCAAGTCCCCGGAGGAGATGGCGGAGCTGTTTCCCTATGCGCCCCAGGCCCTTGCCAACACGGAGAAGATCGCCCGCAGGTGCCACGTGGAGATCCGGTTCCATGAGCAGAAGCTGCCCCGGTTTGATACGCCGGCACCCTATACATCGGAGGAATATCTGCGCAGGCTGTGCGACGACGGCCTGAAGAGACGTTACGGGCAGGAGGCAGAGCAGCACAGGGAGCGCCTGGAGTATGAACTGAGCGTGATCTCCGGCATGGGATTCGTGGATTATTTTCTTATCGTGTCGGATTTTATCCAGTACGCCAAAGACCACGACATCATGGTGGGACCCGGCAGGGGCTCTGCCGCGGGCAGCATCGTGGCATACTGTCTGGGTATCACCGACATTGATCCGATCACATACAGTCTGCTGTTTGAGCGTTTTTTGAACCCGGAGCGGGTGTCCATGCCGGATATCGACATTGATTTCTGTTTTGAACGCCGCCAGGAGGTCATTGACTACGTTGTGGAAAAATACGGAAAGGACCGGGTGGTGCAGATCGTCACCTTCGGTACTCTGGCTGCCCGGGGCGTGATCCGTGACGTAGGCCGTGTGCTGGATATGCCTTACGCCCAGGTGGATACCATAGCCAAGATGGTGCCCAACGATCTGGGCATGACCATTGATAAGGCTCTGCGCACGCCGGATCTGAAACAGGCGTATGAGACTGATCCGCAGATCCATTACCTTATTGACATGGCAAAGCGTCTGGAGGGGCTGCCCCGGCACACGTCCATGCACGCGGCGGGAGTGGTGATCAGCCAGAAGGCCATCGATGAGTATGTGCCTCTGTCCAGAGGCGCCGACGGCGCCATTACCACCCAGTTTACCATGACCACTCTGGAAGAGCTGGGTCTTCTGAAGATGGACTTCCTGGGCCTGCGCACCCTGACGGTGATACAGGACGCCGCCCGGCTGGCGGAGGGCAGCACCGGGAAAAAGGTGGACCCTGCCCGGTTTGATTATAACGATAAAAAAGTGCTGGCTTCCCTGGGCACTGGCCGCACGGACGGCGTGTTCCAGCTGGAGAGCGCCGGCATGAAGAGCTTTATGAAGGAGCTGGCCCCTCAGAACCTGGAGGATATCATCGCCGGTATTTCCCTGTACCGGCCGGGTCCCATGGATTTCATCCCCCAGTATATCCGGGGCAAGAACCATCCGGAGACCATTCATTACGCCTGTCCCCAGCTGGAGCCGATCCTGAAGGCTACTTACGGCTGTATCGTGTATCAGGAGCAGGTGATGCAGATCGTGCGGGACCTGGCGGGCTTCTCCCTGGGCAGGAGCGACCTGCTGCGCCGCGCCATGTCCAAAAAGAAAATGGACGTGATGAACAAGGAGCGGCAGAACTTTGTCTACGGCAACGAGGCAGAGGGAATCAGGGGCTGTGTGAACAACGGCATTGACGAAAAGACGGCCAACGGCATTTTTGACGATATGATCGATTTTGCCAAGTACGCCTTCAACAAATCCCACGCTACTGCCTACGCGGTAGTGGCATACCAGACCGCCTATCTGAAATACTATTATCCGGTGGAATTTATGGCGGCGCTCATGACGTCCGTCATCGACAATCCCCGGAAGGTGGCGGAGTACATCTATACCTGCCGCAGCATGAACATACGGCTGCTGCCGCCCCACGTCAACGAGGGAGAAAATACCTTTACCGTCAGCGAAGGCGGCATCCGCTACGCGTTATCTGCCATCAAGAGCGTGGGCCGGCCTGTCATCGAGGCGCTGGTGAAGGAACGGCAGGATAACGGACGATATGCTTCTTTCAAGGATTTCGTGTCCCGGATGATGCCGCTGGGGATCAATAAGAAGGTTATCGAGAACCTCATCAAGGCAGGGGCTTTCCCCGCGGAGTGGGGCACCAGAAAGCAGCTGATGTATGTCCATGTGCGGCTGCTGGAGAGCATCCAGTCAGAGAAAAAGGGCATGATCTCGGGGCAGATGAGTCTGTTCGACCTTGCCGGGGAGGAAGAACGGCAGGAGTTTGAGATCTCCATGCCGGACGTGGGCGAGTATGACAAGGAGCAGTTGCTGGCCTTTGAAAAAGAGGTGCTGGGGGTGTATATCAGCGGTCATCCCCTGGAAGAATATGAACAGAAATGGCGAAAACTGACAACCGCGGTCACCACGGATTTCCAGTGGAATGACGAGGAAGGCGATATGAAGCTTGCGGACAACCAGCAGGTCATTGCCGGAGGCATGATCACGGACAAGACGGTGAAGCTGACCCGCAACGAAAAGCAGATGGCGTTCCTCACTCTGGAGGATCTGGTGGGTACGGTGGAGGTCATCGTGTTCCCCAACAAATATGAGCAGTACCGGGACGACATGACCATCGACAACAAGGTGTTCGTGGCAGGCCATGTGTCCGGGGAGGAGGACAAGGACGGCAAGCTGATCCTGGACAGGCTGGTGCCTTTTGACCGGACCACCCGGGAACTCTGGGTACAGTTTTCGGATAAGAATGCCTATTTTGCCGGGGAGGAGGCACTGTTTGACCTGCTCCGTCAGTGGGAGGGCACCGAGAAGGTGGTCATCTGGCTGTCAAAGGAGCGGCAGAAAAAGCTTTTGCCTGCCAACCGGAACATTGCCGTGACGCCCATGCTGCTGGAGCAGCTGAAAGCGAGATTCGGAGAAAAGAATATAAAAGTTGTGGATAAGCCTATTGAAATAGAAAGAGGAAAGTATTAAAATAGTTGCAATCGCGGGGCGTGTGACATCCGTCCCGGTACTATTATACAGAAATGAGGAATGGCCAATGGCAGAACATAAAATAAGGACCATCGGAGTGCTGACAAGCGGCGGCGACGCGCCGGGCATGAACGCTGCCATCCGCGCCGTGGTGCGGACCGCTCTGGCGAAGGGCAGAAAGGTAAAAGGCATCAAGCAGGGATATCTGGGCCTTTTGAATGAAAAGATCATAGATATGCAGTCCTGGGATGTGTCCGATATCATCCAGCGGGGCGGCACCATCCTGGGCACGGCCCGGTGCGAGGAATTCCGCACGGCAAAGGGACAGAAAAAAGGCGCGGACATCTGCAAAAAGCACGGCATCGACGGCCTGGTGGTCATCGGCGGCGACGGCTCCTACCGGGGCGCGCAGAAGCTTGCCGGGCTGGGCATCAACACCATCGGTGTGCCGGGCACTATCGATCTGGATATCGCCTGCACCGAGTACACCATCGGATTCGATACCGCGATCAATACGGCCATGGAGGCCATTGACAAGGTGAGGGATACATCCACCTCCCACGAGCGGTGCTCCATCATCGAGGTAATGGGCCGCAGCGCCGGTTATATTGCTCTGTGGTGCGGTATGGCCAACGGTGCCGAGGACATTCTCCTGCCGGAAAAATACGATTATGACGAGCAGGCCCTGGTGAACAATATCATCTACAACCGGAAGCGGGGCAAGAAGCATCATATCATCGTCAACGCGGAGGGCATCGGCCATTCCACCAGCATGGCCAAGCGCATTGAGGCGGCCACCGGCGTGGAGACGAGAGCTACTATCCTGGGGCACATGCAGCGGGGCGGCAATCCTACCTGCCGCGACCGGTTCATGGCTTCCATCATGGGCGCTTACGCGGTGGATCTGCTCTGCGAGAACAAGAGCAAGCGGGTAGTGGCATGGCGCGACGGCGAACTGGTGGACTTTGATATCGACGAGGCTCTTTCCATGCAGAAGAACATCAACGAGTATGAGTACGAAGTGGCTCATCTCCTTTCTATTTAAATGATCACGAGCACAGCCAACCGGCAGATAAAGCAGATCATACAGCTGCAGAAAAAAAGCAGCCTGCGCCGCAGGGAGGATGTATTTGTGGCGGAAGGCTGGAAAATGTGCATGGAGGCCCCCCGCCCGTGGATCCGGCAGGTCTTTGCGGCTGAAAGCGCCCTGAAGGACAGCCGGGCGGCGCTGCTTGCGGGCATGGACGTGGAGGTAGTGGCGGATCAGGTATTTGCCGCCATGTCCGGCACAGACACCCCTCAGGGGGTGCTCTGCGTGGTGAGGCAGCCCCATGTCTCCCTGGAGGAGATGGTCCGTCCCGGCGGCATATATGTACTGCTGGAAAATCTGCAGGATCCCGGCAACGCGGGTACCATTCTCCGCACAGGCGAGGGCGCGGGTGTCGGCGGCGTGATCCTCACGAAGGGTTCCGTGGATATGTACAATCCCAAGACCATCCGCTCCACCATGGGTTCCATTTACAGAGTGCCTTTTGTGTACGTGGAGGATCCGGCGGAGGCGATATGCTGCTTCCGAAAGCACGGGATACCGGTGTACGCGGCTTCCATGGAGGAGAGCACAGCCTATGACAGAGTGGATTATACAAGAGGCTGCGCGTTTGCCGTGGGAAATGAGGGGAACGGTCTGACGCGGCAGCTGATACGCAGCGCGGACGGAAGGATCTACATTCCCATGGAGGGCCGGGTCGAATCCCTCAACGCGGGCGTAGCGGCGTCCATCCTCATGTATGAGGCGTACAGACAGAGAAGATAAGGGCAGAGGCCAAAAAGTGCCTCTGCTCTTTTGCTTGTAATATTTTGTAACATTTTGAAAAGATCAGGAAAATGTCGGAGATGTGAGTTGACATAAAAACACATCTGGTTTACCATAATACAAACAAAATCATCCATAAACCCACAAAAATCAATGAAAAAGTGCAGAGTATCTTGACATAAATAGGCTATGGTGTTAAAATAACCTAGTGATAAAGTTAACAACTTTGTAACAATTTGTCGAAAAGTGGCGTTATAATAGGGGGAAACGCTATCGGCAAATACCAGCACCGATCACAGCGGTACGCTGTGTGGGGAATGGAGGAAATCATGAAAAGGAATAACGGAAGGGCATTGGCGCGTGGCCTCGCAGCCACCATAGCCGTGGGTATGCTTGCATGCCTTGCACTGGGCACCGATGCCATATCTGAAGCACAGACGATGGCAGTTGCCGGTTCAGCCGGCGATATGTCCGTACAGATGGCAGAAGATGATCCGGAAGTGAAAGTTCTGGTTGGAAACGCAAAAGCCATTGAGGCTGTGAATGAGGCAGTAGGAAGTAAAGAACAGACAGAGGATACCGCGGCAGTGAAAGCAACCGCCGCTCCCGCGCCTACGGAAGATCCCATGGAAGCGGTACAGGCAGAGCGCGCGGCGCAGTGGACAGACCGGGCGGCAGTGAAGACCGAAGACACCGCATATGTATTTCCTGAGAGCAGCGAGGACAGCAGCGCCGTGGCCACTATGGTAAAGGGCTGTTCCGGTGAAGTAGTGGAAAAAGGAGATACCTGGACGAAGATCAGCTCCGGCGATGTGGAGGGCTACGTGAAGAACGAATGCCTGGCATACGGAAGCGAGGCTCTTGCCGTGGCGGAGGATACAAACGGATACAGCGCCAAGGCGGACGCGGATCAGGTAAGCATCCGCACCAATCCGGAGATGGAAGCAGACATCATCCAGACGGTAAGCAGCGGAGAGACATTTAAAGTAGTGGAAGAGCAGTCCGACTACGTAAAGGTAGTGTCTGCCGACAACAAAGAAGGATACATGAGCAAGGACGTAGTTCAGGTGTATCTCAACGTTACCAGCGCTACACCGATCGTCCGGGAAGATACAGCGGCAGAAACGGAAACACCCGAGCCGGAAGAACCGGAAGAGACGGAAGAGGTTTGGGAAGAAGAGCCGGAAGAGCCGGAAGAGACTTACACGGAGAGCAGAACGGAAACGCCCGCGCCCTCTGATGAAGCATATGACGAGGAAGAAGAGGAAGATCCTTACGAGGAACCTGAGGAAGAAGACAGCGCTTCTGAAGAAGTGAGTTCCTCCGGCGGTTCCCACAGCGCTATATTTAAGATCACGGCTTACTGTCCCTGCGCCAAGTGCAACGGCGGCGCGACCCACGGCCTGACCGCCATGGGCACCAGCCTTACGGTAGGCAGGACCATTGCCGTGGATCCCGGCGTCATTCCTCTGGGCACTACCGTGTATTTCAACGGACAGGCCTATGTGGCGGAGGATACCGGCGTGAGCGGTCATACCATTGACCTGCTTGTATCGTCTCATGCTGCCGCGTACGCCTGGGGCGTAAAATACATGACCGTTACCTGGTAATCAATTCCGGCGGCAGACTGGAAAAGCCGTGCGCAAAAAGAGCAAAGGGAGAACCTGATGCGACAGGTTCTCCCTTTTTTTGCGTAATGTTCAACCGGACAGCGGATTCAGGCTTCCATCTGTTTGCCGAGAAAACTGGCGGCAGAGGAAGCGAGCTTCTGCTCCATATCACCCATGGTGGTGCGGGGATCCTTGCACAAGATCACCACAGAACCGATGGCGTCTCCCTGGCAGATGATAGGGCTGATGGTCTCGCTCTGAAAATCCTCTCCGGCGTCATCTGTCACCTGCACATATTGCTGATCTTCTCTTTTTGCCACGAGGCTGGCCCTGTCGTCTATGACCTGGTCCAGCTGCTGGCTGATGGATTTGCCCAGATAATCCTTTTTTCCGCCTCCCGATACAGCGATGATCTGATCCCTGTCGGTGATGCATACTACGTGGCCGGTAGTCTGGGACAGGGCTTCGGCGTACTGCTTTGCAAAATTGCCCAGTTCTCCGATGGGAGAATATTTTTTCAGGATGATCTCCCCTTCTCTGTCGGTAAATATTTCCAGAGGGTCTCCCTCTCGGATCCTCAAGGTCCGTCTGATTTCCTTCGGCACTACTACGCGGCCCAGGTCATCGATCCTTCTGACGATTCCAGTAGCTTTCATTATATATTCCTCCATTTGTAAACTTAATTCTGGTTCTAGTGTCTGTAAATGGTGGGATTTTATACCGCGCAATGCCATGCGAAAGATTTTCCTTTTTTTGAAAAAAAGGTCCTGAACGCTGTGAAGCGTTTAGGACCGCGGCAAGTCAGGTCGTCTGGCTCCTGACCAGAGGGTGTTTCCGGAGAGCTAGATCCCGGAAACACCGTTGTCAGAACGGGTGAAAGAAAAGGGAATGATAGGGGATGCAGTTTGAAGTCCTTTCACCCCGCATAACCGGAATTGGTGAAAAGGTGAAAAAGAGACCGGTATACTACCGGCCTCTTTGCCAAATGTCCTTTTGCAAGGTTAGTATAACAAATGCATGCGGAAAAACAACTGTGCCAAAGCACAAAAGTCGCGGGACCGCGCCGGATGCGCCGGATCGTCAGTCCGCCGACTCGGGGCTGTACTGGTTCAGCAGCTCCTGCTTCATAAAGTACAGCTTGCTGGACAGGTCCACGTATACCTTGTGAGGGTTTGTGAGACGTTTGCACTCATCCCATAATGTGTCCAGATCGTCCTTGCAGAACTGGCGCAGCTCCATGACGCTGGGAGAGGTGTAGACGCATTCTCCCTTCCGGAAAACAGGCACCAGAAGCTCCTTCATGGTGTAGGTGCCTCCTGCCAGCGTTGTCTTTTTCCATGTTTCTATGGGGTCGAACAGTTTCATTTTTTCGCCGGTGTCAAAGGTTTCGCCCACCAGGCTGATCAGGTCAGCCAGCAGTTTGCCGGTCTCCTTTTCGTAGATCCGCCAGATGGTCTTGTTGCCCGGGTTGGTGATCTTTTCCGTGTTTTCCGACAGCTTGATCTTGGGAATGAAAGTGCCGTCGGGGCCCATGATGGCGGCCAGCTTATACACGCCGCCGAAAGCGGGGCTGTCCTTGGAGGTGATCAGATTGGTGCCTACGCCCCAGGAGGTGATAGCCGCCTTCTGCAGCTTCAGGCTGGAGATCAGATTTTCGTCCAGATCGCTGGAAGCGGAGATTACCGCGTCGGGGAAACCGGCGGCGTCCAGCATCTTCCGCGCCTTCTTGGACAGGTAGGCCAGATCGCCGCTGTCCAGGCGAATGCCGTATTTTGTCAGCGTGTAGCCCTCTTCCTGCATTTCTTTAAATACCCGGATGGCGTTGGGCACGCCGCTGTCCAGGGTGTCGTAGGTATCTACCAGCAGAGTGCAGGCGTCCGGATACATGTGGGCGTAGGTTTTGAACGCAGTGTACTCATCGGGGAAGCTCATGATCCAGCTGTGAGCGTGGGTGCCCAGCACAGGCACGTCGAACAGCTGGCCGGCCAGTACGTTGGAGGTGCCCACGCAGCCGCCGATCATGGCGGCCCTGGCTCCGTAAACGCCGGCGTCCGGTCCCTGGGCGCGGCGCAGGCCGAATTCCATGACGCCGTCTCCCTGGGCGGCGTGGACCACTCTGGCCGCTTTTGTGGCGATGAGGCTCTGATGATTGATGATATTCAGGATGGCCGTCTCCACCAGCTGCGCTTCCATCATGGGCGCGATGACCTTTACAAGGGGCTCCCTGGGAAATACTACCGTGCCCTCCGGGATGGCGTAAATGTCGCCGCTGAACCGGAACGTGCTGAGATAATCCAGAAAGTCCTCGTCAAAAATGTGGAGGCTGCGCAGGTACGCGATATCCTCCGGAGAAAAATGCAGATTTTTGATGTAGTCAATGACCTGCTCCAGTCCTGCGGCGATGGCGTAGCCGTTGCCGTCTGGATTTGTCCGGTAGAAGGCGTCAAAGACTACCGTCTGATTGTTGCCGGATTTGAAATATCCCTGCATCATGGTCAGCTCATACAGATCCGTCAGCAATGTAAGATTCATGGTACTCATTCCATATATCCCTTCCTTTGTATATGTATGCCCGGGGCGCTGGCGCGCCCCGGGAGAACTATTGGCGCGATTATACCACCTTTTGGTTGAAATGGCAAGTGAATACGGCCGTAAGGGCCGGAATATCAGAGTTTTGCCCATAGGTTGCCTGTTGACAGATGGGAAGGTGTTCATTATAATTGTAAAATATGGGAAAAATATAACCATCTTTTAGGATACACCTGTCGCGATATGGATATTTGTGCCGGAGCGTCACAAATATCTCAGGCGCAGAAGAACGCACGGACTTCTTCTGCGGCTGTGGCGCAAACGCTCCGGAACGGAGAACATTATGTATAAAAAAGTGTCCACAAACATGAATTTTGTGGAGAGAGAAAAACAGGTTGAAAAGTTCTGGGCAGATAATAAGATATTTGAGAAGAGCATCGACAGCCGCAAAGAAGGGGAGACGTATATGTTTTACGACGGCCCTCCCACGGCGAACGGCAAACCTCATATCGGCCACGTGCTCACCCGTGTCATCAAGGATATGATCCCCAGATACCGCACCATGAAGGGCTACAAGGTGCCCAGAAAGGCCGGCTGGGATACCCACGGACTTCCTGTGGAACTGGAAGTGGAAAAGATGCTGGGACTGGACGGCAAGGAGCAGATCGAGGAGTATGGTCTGGAGCCGTTCATCGACAAATGCAAGGAAAGCGTCTGGCAGTACAAGGGCATGTGGGAGGATTTCTCCGCTACGGTTGGATTCTGGGCCGACATGGACCATCCCTACGTGACGTATCACGACGATTATATCGAGTCCGAGTGGTGGGCGCTGAAGCAGATCTATGAGAAGAAGCTGCTGTACAAGGGCTTCAAGATCGTACCTTACTGCCCCCGCTGTGGTACGCCCCTGTCCAGCCACGAGGTGGCCCAGGGTTACAAGGACATCAAGGAACGCTCCGCCGTGGCGCGGTTTAAAGTAAAGGGAGAGGACGCCTACATCCTGGCATGGACCACCACTCCCTGGACGCTGCCCTCCAACGTGGCCCTCTGCGTCAATCCCGATGAGACTTACGCGAAGGTAAAGGCTGCCGACGGCTATACTTATTATATGGCAGAGGCGCTTCTGGACACCGTTCTGGGACGTCTGGCAGACAAAAAGAACGGCACCCCCGCTTACGAGGTGCTGGAGACATACACCGGAAAAGAACTGGAGAACAAAGAGTACGAGCCCCTGTTCCCCTACGCCAACGATATTGTGGCAAAGCAGCATAAAAAAGCGTTTTACGTTACATGCGACCGCTATGTGACGCTCACAGACGGTACCGGCGTGGTGCATATCGCCCCGGCTTTCGGTGAGGATGACTCCAAGGTGGGCCGCAATTATGACCTGCCCTTCGTGCAGCTGGTAAACGGCAAGGGCGAGATGACGGAGGAGACGCCCTGGGCGGGCACCTTCTGCAAGAAGGCTGACATGATCATCCTTCAGGCGCTGGAGGACGGCGGCCTGCTGTTTGACGCGCCGAAATTTGAGCACAGCTACCCGCACTGCTGGCGGTGCGACACCCCGCTGATCTACTACGCGCGGGAGTCCTGGTTTATCCGTATGACCGCCGTGAAGGACGACCTGATCCGCAACAACAACACCATCAACTGGATCCCCGAGAGCATCGGAAAAGGCCGGTTCGGCGACTGGCTGGAGAATGTCCAGGACTGGGGCATCAGCCGGAACCGCTACTGGGGCACGCCCCTGAATATCTGGGAGTGCGAGTGCGGCCATCAGCACGCCATCGGCAGCAGGGAAGAACTGCAGTCCATGTCCGACAATTGTCCGGACGGCGTGGAGCTGCACCGTCCCTATATTGACGCGGTGACCATCCGCTGTCCCAAGTGCGGCGGGCAGATGCACCGTGTGCCGGAAGTGATCGACTGCTGGTTCGACAGCGGCGCCATGCCCTTCGCCCAGCATCATTATCCTTTTGAAAATAAGGAGCTGTTTGAAGCCCAGTTTCCTGCGGACTTTATCTCCGAGGCTGTGGACCAGACCCGCGGGTGGTTTTACTCTCTGCTGGCCATCTCCACGCTGATCTTCAACAAAGCGCCTTACAAGAACGTTATCGTGCTGGGCCATGTGCAGGACAAGGACGGCCAGAAGATGTCCAAATCCAAGGGCAACGCGGTAGATCCCTTTGAGGCTCTGGAGAAATTCGGCGCCGACGCCATCCGCTGGTATTTCTATATCAACAGCGCGCCCTGGCTGCCCAACCGGTTCCACGAGGACGCGGTGACAGAGGGACAGCGGAAATTTATGGGCACCCTGTGGAACACCTACGCATTCTATGTGCTGTACGCCGAGATCGATCAGTTCAACCCGATGCACTACAAGCTGGAGGCAGATAAACTGTCCGTCATGGACAAGTGGCTGCTGTCCAAGCTCAACTCCATGGTGCAGGCCGTGGACGATCATCTGGCCAACTACCGGATCCCTGAGGCCGCAAGGGCGCTGCAGGAATTCGTGGACGATATGAGCAACTGGTATGTGCGCCGCAGCAGAGAGCGGTTCTGGGCAAAGGGCATGGAGCAGGATAAGATCAACGCTTATATGACCCTGTACACCGCCCTTGTGACTACGGCAAAGGCCGCCGCTCCCATGATCCCCTTTATGACAGAGGATATTTACCAGAACCTCGTGCGGGGCATCGATCCCTCCGCGCCGGAGAGCATCCACCTGTGCGATTTCCCTGTGGCAGACACAGCGTATATCGACAAGGCTCTGGAAGCGTCCATGGACGAGGTGCTGAAGATCGTGGTCATGGGCCGGGCGTGCAGAAATACGGCCAACATCAAGAACCGCCAGCCCATCGGAAATATGTTCGTGCAGGCTCCCACAGAGTTGGATGTGTATTTCCGGGATATCATAAAAGAGGAGCTGAATGTGAAGCAGGTGACCTTCACCGACGACGTGAGACAGTTCACCAGCTACAGCTTCAAGCCCCAGATGCGCACGGTAGGCCCCAAGTACGGCAGGCTCCTGAACGGCATTAAGGCCGCTCTGGCAGAGGTAGACGGCAACGCTGCCATGGACAGCCTCAACGACACCGGCGTGCTGAAGCTTTCCGTAGACGGCACGGAGGTAGAATTGACAAAGGATGACCTGCTCATCGACACCGCCCAGAAGGAGGGCTACGTGTCCGAGCGGGACAATACGGTGGCAGTGGTCCTGGATACTGCCCTGACGCCTGAACTGGTGGAAGAAGGCTTTGTAAGAGAGATCATCAGCAAAGTGCAGACCATGCGGAAAGAGGCCGGCTTTGAGGTGACGGACAAGATATTTGTAGCCGCAGAAGGCAACGACAAGATCACCCGGTTGATGCGGGATCATGAACAGGAGATCTGCGGGGAAGTCATGGCCAACGGCATGAAGGACGCCCTGGCAGACGGATACGCGAAGGAATGGAACATCAACGGGGAAAAAGTAACCCTGAGTGTGAAGAAGGAGTGTTAACGATGGAGAGTATCATTTTTCAGAAAGAGCAGTTTAAGAAGGAAGTCAAGGAGACGGTAAGGACCCTGTTCCGCAAAAATATAAAAGAAGCGTCTCAGCAGCAGATCTTTCAGGCGGTGGCCTATGTGACAAAGGACGCCATCATCGACCAGTGGATGGCCACCCAGGAGGCGTTTGACGAGCAGGACCCCAAGACCGTGTACTATATGTCCATGGAATTCCTCATGGGCCGCGCCCTGGGCAACAACCTGATCAACCTGTGCGCGTATGAGGACGTAAGGGAAGCCCTGGAGGAGATGGGACTGGATCTCAACGTCATCGAGGACCAGGAGCCGGATCCCGCGCTGGGCAACGGCGGTCTGGGCCGTCTGGCAGCCTGCTTCCTGGATTCCCTTGCCACGCTGGGCTATGCGGCATACGGCTGCGGCATCCGCTACCGTTACGGCATGTTCAAGCAGAAGATCCGGGACGGTTTCCAGGTGGAGGTGCCGGATAACTGGCTGAAGAATGGCAATCCGTTTGAGCTGCGCCGTCCCGAGTACGCCACAGAGATCAAATTCGGCGGATACGTGGCCGTAGAGGCGGACGAGAATGGCAAGAACCATTTCGTCCAGAAGAACTACCAGTCGGTCATCGCCGTTCCTTATGATCTCCCCATCGTAGGCTACGGCAACAACATGGTGAATACCCTGCGCATCTGGGACGCGGAGCCGGTGAACTGCTTCCAGCTGGACAGCTTTGACAAGGGAGAGTACCAGAAGGCTGTAGAGCAGGAGAACCTGGCCCGCAACATCGTAGAGGTGCTCTACCCCAACGACAACCATTATGCCGGCAAGGAGCTGCGCTTAAAGCAGCAGTACTTCTTCATCTCTGCTTCCGTGCAGACGGCTGTCAGGAAATATAAGGACAAACACGATGATATCCACAAATTCTATGAGAAGGTAACCTTCCAGCTCAACGATACCCACCCCACTGTGGCAGTGGCGGAGCTTATGCGGATCCTGCTGGACGAGGAAGGCCTTTCCTGGGAGGAAGCGTGGGACATCACCACAAAGACATGCGCCTACACCAACCACACCATTATGTCCGAGGCGCTGGAGAAATGGCCCATCGAGCTGTTCTCCCGTCTGCTGCCCCGTATCTATCAGATCATCGAGGAAGTGAACCGCCGGTTTGTCATTGAGATACAGAAAATGTATCCCAACAATTACAACAAAGTGCGGAAGATGGCCATCGTGGCAGACGGCCAGGTGAAGATGGCCCATCTGGCCATCGTGGCAGGCTATTCCGTTAACGGCGTGGCAAGACTCCACACCGAGATCCTGAAAAATCAGGAGCTGAAGGACTTTTACGAGATGATGCCCCAGAAGTTCAACAACAAGACCAACGGCATCACCCAGAGAAGATTCCTGCTCCACGGCAATCCGCTGCTGGCGGCATGGGTGACGGACCACATCGGTCCCGAATGGATCACCAACCTGCCTCAGATCCACAAGCTGGCCATCTATGCCGAGGACGAGAAGGCACAGCAGGAGTTTATGAACATCAAATACCAGAACAAGGTGCGTCTGGCAAAATATATCAAGGACCACAACGGCATCGACGTGGATCCCCGCTCCATCTTTGACGTGCAGGTAAAGCGTCTCCACGAGTACAAGCGGCAGCTGCTGAACATTCTCCATGTGATGTACCTGTACAACAAGATCAAGGAGCATCCGGAGATGGAATATTATCCTCACACCTTTATCTTCGGCGCCAAGGCAGCAGCAGGCTACAAGCGTGCCAAGCTGACCATTAAGCTGATCAACGCCGTGGCAGATGTGATCAACAATGATGAGAGCATCGGCGGCAAGCTGAAGGTGGTATTTATCGAGGATTACCGGGTGTCCAACGCGGAGCTGATCTTTGCCGCCGCCGACGTCAGCGAGCAGATCTCCACTGCCAGCAAGGAGGCTTCCGGCACCGGCAACATGAAATTCATGTTAAACGGCGCTCTGACCATCGGCACCATGGACGGCGCAAACGTAGAGATCGTGGAGGAAGTGGGAGACGACAACGCATTCATCTTCGGCCTTACCTCCGACGAGGTGATCCGCTATGAGCACCAGGGCGGCTACAATCCCATGGAGATCTTCAACACCGACCAGGAGATCCGCCAGGTACTCATGCAGCTCATCAACGGATATTATTCTCCCAGCGATCCGGAGCTGTTCCGGGATATCTACGATTCTCTGCTGAACACAAGGAGCAGCGACAGAGCCGATACCTACTTTATCCTGAAGGATTTCCGCTCTTACGCGGAAGCCCATGAAAGGATCGACAAGTATTACCAGAACGAAAAGGCGTGGGCAAAGAGCGCGATCCTCAACACCGCCTGCAGCGGCAAGTTTACCGCGGACCGCACCATCCAGCAGTATGTGGATGAGATCTGGCATCTGGACAAGGTGACCGTAACCATGCCGGAGGAAGCTTAAAAACCAACTATCGGGGATCTGTGCCGAAGACGCCGCGGATCCTCTGCGCACAGGCCGGAATGTGATGTTCCGGCCGTGTTTTCCGGATTGCGTTTTCAGGAGGGAGAGGACATATGCATATCGATACCATTTGTGTACAGGGAAGTTATGAGCCGAAAAGCGGCGAGCCCAGGGTGATCCCCATTGTGCAGAGCACCACGTACAAATATGAATCCAGCGACGCCATGGGCGACCTGTTTGACTTGAAGACCAACGGGTATTTTTATTCCCGGCTGCAGAACCCCACGTGCGATTACGCGGCGGCAAAGATCGCTATGCTGGAGGGCGGCGTGGCCGGTATGCTTACCGGCAGCGGCCAGGCGGCAAATTTCTACGCGGTGTTCAACATCGCTCAGGCGGGAGACCACGTGGTGTCCAGCGCGGCCATCTATGGCGGCACCTTCAACCTGTTCAACGTGACCATGCGGAAGCTGGGCATTGATTTCACCTTTGTGTCGCCCTTTGCCACAAAGGAGGAGATCCAGGCGGCCATCCGTCCCAACACCAAGTGTATCTTCGGAGAGACTATTTCCAATCCCAGCCTGGACATTATGGATATCGAGACATTTGCCCAGGTGGCTCATGAGAACGGGATCCCCCTTATCATGGACAATACCTTTGCCACGCCCATCAACTGCCGTCCCTTTGCGTTTGGCTGCGACATCGTGACCCACTCCACCACAAAGTACATGGAAGGACATGCGTCTACCATCGGCGGCGCCATTGTGGACAGCGGCAATTTTGACTGGATGCAGAACGACAAGTTTCCCGGCCTGACTACGCCGGATGAGAGCTACCATGGCCTTACCTACGCCAAGGATTTCGGAAAAGCCGCGTACATCACAAAGGCTACCGTACAGCTCATGCGGGACCTGGGCTCCGTCCAGGCGCCCCAGAACGCGTTCCTGCTCAACGTAGGTCTGGAGTCTCTTCACCTGCGTATGGCCCGCCACTGCGAGAACGCCAGGAAGGTGGCAGAATATCTGAAGAACAATGACAAGATCACGTGGGTAAAATGTGCCATGCTGGAGGGAGACGACCAGTACGACCGGGCGAAGAAATACATGCCAGACGGCACCTGCGGCGTGGTATCCTTCGGCATCAAGGGCGGCCGGAAGGCGGCTACGGCGTTCATGGACAGCCTGAAGCTGGCAGCCATCGTCACACACGTGGCGGACGCCCGCACCTGCTGTCTGCACCCGGCCTCCACCACCCACCGGCAGCTGTCCGACAAGGAGCTGGAGGAATGCGGCGTGACGCCGGATCTGATCCGGTTCTCCTGCGGCATTGAAAATGCCGAGGATATCATAGCGGATATTCAGCAGGCGCTGGACAAGATCTGAGAGATAAATTAGACTGTTGAGGATTTGCTTACTATAAGTACATGATTTGGCCCGGTCCCCGTATGGCTACTGTTCCAGGGATGGGGCATATCTAACCCCACATATATTTGCGAAATACGGCCGGAAAATCTGCAAACTCGCGCCCAATTAATTATAAAGCAGTGAAATAGGGGTGTAAATCAACGGGCAGTTTAAAGAAACTCAAAAGAATGGTACCGGAAGATACAGACACGTGTCCCGGAAACTGAGACAAGTGCCGATGTCAAGCAGAAATGGTTACATGTTGTTTGGTTGAACAAAAAAACCTGTCGGTCAATCGCTTTTATAAAAGCTGACCGGCAGGTTTCTCTGTTTAATGAAAATCTATCTTATTTTGCAGCAGATCAGGCAGCCTGTTTCTTCTGGCTTACCAGTGTCTTTACGCCGTCAATGGCAAGGACGATAGCCAGGATCACCAGCAGCACTGCGATCACCAGACGAACTGCGGGCCATACAACAGCGCCGCCTGCCGTAACAGCAGCAAAGTTGCTCTTGATGGTGAAGATCAGTGAGCAGATGGTCACGATAAGCATGAAGGCCATGGGAAGCAGGAACATCTTGTTGTTCTTGCCGGCCTTGCCAAGCCATGTGGCAACGCCCAGCAGACCAAGGGCTGCAAGGAGCTGGTTGGCAGCGCCGAACAGAGGCCAGATGTTGGCATATCCGGTAAGGCCAAGGCCGATGCCCAGCACAACGGTGATGATGGTTGCAACCCAGGGATTCGTCAGGACCTTCTTGTAACCGTCAACACTTTCTGTGGTCTCGCCGGGAGCAAGCCAGAACTCCTGGAACATGTAGCGTGCCAGACGGGTTGCGGTATCCAGAGAGGTAAGACAGAATACGGATACGGTCAGTACCAGCAGAGAGTATGTAACCTGTGTGGTGCCGGAGAAACCGGGGATAGAACCAAGCATGGCGGAGATACCGGTTGCGAATACCTGGGTAGGATTGACCACTTCACCTGCGGAATACTGGTTCCAGATATAACCTACGGCACACAGGGAAATAATAGCCAGTGCGCACTCGATGAGCATGCCGCCGTAAGCGATGGGCTGCGCGTCCTTCTCGTTGTCCAGCTGCTTTGCCGTGGTACCGGAACCAACCAGTGAATGGAAGCCGGAGATGGCGCCGCAGGCGATGGTAACGAACAGAGCGGGGAACAGGTAGCCGAGAGAAGTTCCCGTAGGCGCTACTGTGTCGGTAAAGCCTGTGAAAGCGGGAATGTTCATGGCAGCGCCGCCGCCTGTAAAGGTGCTGGCGATGATGCCCACGAAGGCAACGATCATCATGAAGTAGAGCAGGAAAGAGCTCAGATAATCACGGGGCTGGAGCAGGATCCACACAGGAGCCACGGAAGCCACGGTGATATAGATACCTACGATGATCATCCAGGCTGTATTGCTCAGATACAGGGGATGCCAGTTCATGCCTACTACCATACATACAACGATAACAGCTACACCTACGATGGTGGACACCAGAAGAGAAGTATTTCTCCGGTATACAAGGAAACCAAAAGCGATAGCTACCACGATGAACATAAGGGAGATCATTGCGGTTGTAGCATTTGCAGCGCTGGCAGCAGTATCTACCACGCCATCCTTGATGGTGGCGCTGAAGGTACCGGCCACGATGGAAGCAAATGCAGCCACTACCAGGATCAGGGTCAGGTAAGAGAAGATGATGAACAGCTTCTTTGCCTTTGTGCCCATAGCGTCGGCAATTACTTCGCCGATGGACTGACCTTTGTGACGGATAGAGGCAAACAGCGCGCCAAAGTCATGGACTGCACCGAAGAAAACACCGCCGACCAGTACCCAGAGAAGTACGGGTACCCAGCCGAATACGGCTGCCTGGATAGGGCCGTTGATAGGGCCTGCACCGGCAATGGATGAGAAATGGTGACCCAGCAGCACAGGCGCCTTTGCAGGCACATAGTCTCTGCCGTCCTCCATTTCATGAGACGGGGTAGGCCGGCTGGGATCAACGCCCCACTGTTTTGCCAGCCAACGGCCGTAAGTGAGATACGCGATAACAAGTATCGCGATGCCAATGATTAACACTAATAAACCATTCACAACTACATTCCTCCTTGTATTTATGGTATTAGTACGCTAAACCGCTAAAGCGGGTTAGTCCTAAAAAAATTTGCGGTAGGCCTTCACAAGGGGCCGGGCGGCACGATTGCCATATACCCGGCTGTTTTTCAGGTCAAAAGCCACCGCTCTTGCCTGGGCGTAGCCCCGGACGGAAAACAGATAATTCTTATAATATCGAAAGCGTCTGACGGCCCGGATCTCCCGGGGCGTGCAGCCGTTCTCACAGATATACAGCACAGTGATATAACTGTACATGTGATTTTTCGGGGGATATTTTTCGCCGCCGCAGATGAGCCGGGGGGAGATGTCCGTGGCGATAGCCCCGGAAAAATCCGCCAGTTCCTGCACAAGGTCTCCGGACACACATTTGAAAAACACATGCTCAAAACAGTTGGCCCGCCACAACTCCGCCTTTTTTACAAGCACATATTTGGCGCTTGTCACATTAAAAGCGGCGTAGGCGTCATATGTGCTGTCCGCCAGCTCGAAGGGTCGGGTAATGTCAAAGCTGGAACGGTAGGAGTCTACCAGTTTTTCAAGCAGTTCCGCCGCTGTCATGTACAAATCCCCAATCATAAAAAGTCACTATTGTTTTAACACTTGCGCCATGATCTGTCAATGTCTTTAAAACAAATGTAAAAAAATATCAACTATTGTAAAATGTACCGTCCGATCATTTGAACTCCACGATGGTCACCCCGGAATCTCCCTCGCCGAACACGCCCAGCCGGTAGCTTTTTACATAGCTGAGACGTTTCAGATGCTGGTGGACAGCGTTTTTCAGGGCGCCGGTCCCTTTGCCGTGGACAATGCGTGCCTGGGTCAGATGGGACAGGTAGGCGTCGTCCAGATATTTGTCCAGAACAGGGATGGCTTCCATGGTGGTCATACCGATGAGGTTCAGCTCCGGAGAGATGGAGGACGCCTTGCCCATAGTGCCGAAGGCGGGAGATTTTGGCGTCTCCTTTTTCTGAGGCGGGGCCAGAAGCTCCAGATCCGACAGCTTTACCATAGTGCGCAGGGAACCAAGCTGCACGTACACCTGCCCCTTCTGATTGGGCGGCGTGGACAGCGTGCCGGTCATGCCCATGCTCACCACGCGGACCGAAGAGCCCACCTGGAAATCCTCCGGTTTCTGCTTCTTCTGCCGGTTTTCCTCATTTTTTATCTTTTGGGCGGCCAGCTTTCCGTCCGTGTCAGCCAGCTTCTCCCGCAGCTCACCCCGCAGTTTCTCCATCTCTTTTGAGGAGGCGTCCCCCTGCCGGTACTTCCGGAAGCTGCGGATGGTCTCATCGGCGTAAGCCTTGGCGTCCGAGAGCAGTTTCCGGGCCTCCTCATTGGCCTGGCGCAGCACCCGTTCCCGCTGGCCGGCGATCTTCTCATTTTTGGCGTGAAGGGCCTCCTCCAGCTGTTTGATGCGGGCCTTGCTCTCCTGAATGGCAAGGCGCTCCTGTTCCATGGACGCCCGGCTGGTCTCCAGATCCGCCAGAATGTCCTCCATGCTCTTATCCTGGGTGTCCACCTGTGCCCTGGCGTCATCGATGATGTACTCCGGCAGGCCCAGCCGCCTGCTGATGGCAAAGGCGTTGCTCTTGCCGGGAATGCCGATGAGCAGCCGGTAGGTAGGGCTCAGCGTCTCCACGTCAAACTCGCAGCAGGCGTTTTCCACCCGGTCCGTGCTCAGGGCAAATACCTTCAGCTGGCTGTAATGGGTGGTGGCCATCGTGCGGATCTGCTGGTTGTGCAGAAACGTCAGGATGGCAATGGCCAGAGCGGCGCCCTCGGTGGGGTCCGTGCCGGCGCACAGCTCGTCAAACAGCACGAGAGAGCGGTAGTCAGCCTTTTTCAGAATGTCCACGATGTTGGTCATGTGGGCGGAAAAGGTAGACAGGCTCTGCTCGATGCTCTGCTCGTCGCCAATGTCCGCGAACACATCGTGAAACACCGCAAGCTGGGAGTGGGCGCCGGCGGGAATATGGAGCCCCGCCTGCCCCATCAGTGTAAGGAGCCCGGCAGTCTTCAGGGACACCGTCTTGCCGCCGGTATTGGGGCCGGTGACCACCAGAAGGTCGTAGCCTTCTCCCAGGCGGATGTCGATGGACACCACCTTTTTGGGGTCCAGCAGCGGATGGCGGCCTCGGCGGATATTGATCTTCCCCTTCTTGTTGAACTGCGGCATAATGCCGTTGTAATCCAGCGCCAGCATGGCCTTGGCAAAAATAAAATCCAGGCGGGTGAGTACCTTCAGATCCTCCTCCAGGGCGGGGCAGTGCTGCGCCGCCTGCTCGCTGAGCTCCGCAAGTATCTTTTCTATTTCCTCTTTTTCCTCCCCCTGCAGCTGGCGGATGTCATTGTTGAGGTTTACGATGGCGGCGGGCTCCACGAAGAGAGTGGAGCCGGAGCCGGACTGGTCGTGGATCATGCCGGGGACCTGGTTCCGGTACTCCGCCTTTACAGGCAGACAGTAGCGGTCATTGCGCATGGTGATCACGCCGTCCTGCAGATAGGAGCGGAGGGTGGTGTTCCCCAGCATGGCGGAAAGCTGGCTGCGGATCTTTTCCCCCACGGATTTCATTTTCCGGCGAATGCGGTTTAAGCCCGGACTGGCATCGTCCGCTATCTCGTCTTCCGATAGAACGCAGCGCCGGATCTCCCCGGCAAGGGGCGTCAGAGGCTCAATGGCGTCAAACAGGGGTGCCAGTGTATCCTCTACCGCCTCATCCCGCTCACTGCGGCTGTAAGTCTTGACCCGTTTTGCGTTGTCCAGCATGGAACAGAGGCGCAGCAGCTCGCCGGGGATAAGGGTGCCGCCCACCTCCAGCCGCTTGATGGACGGTCCCACGTCGGAAATGCCGTAAAAGGGCAGCTGTCCTTTTTTTACGATCCGCTGAAAGGCGTCGGCGGTCTCCTGCTGGGCGGCAATGATGTCATTGTATCTGGTCATGGGCTCCAGCTCCCGGCACAGCTTCTTCCCCAGGGGAGAACCGGCATGATCCGTCAGCCGGTCGATGATCTTATTATATTCCAATATACGATATGCTTTTTTGTTCAAAATGGTGCTCCGTTCCGCCCCGGCAGGGCCGGGACAAAAAAATCATTTACTAAGTCCCTATTTTAACTTATAATGGAGGAAAAGAAAAGAGCAGGAAGCGAAAAAGATGATGGAGGGATGGTTATGAAATATATCAACACTTTGCGGGAAGGAGATCGCGTCAACGATATCTATCTCTGCAAGACCAAACAGTCTATGATGACAAAGAACGGGAAACCGTATGAGAGCCTGACGCTGCAGGATAAGACCGGCACGGTGGACGCCAAGGTGTGGGAGCCGGGCTCCATGGGCATCGACGATTACGCGGGGATGGACTATATCCTTGTGACGGGGGACGTGACGTCCTTTCAGGGACATCTCCAGGTAAATATAAAGCGCATCCGCAAATGCCGGGAGGGAGAGTATGATCCTGGCGAGTACCTGCCTGTCAGCGGAAAGAACATCGGCCAGATGTACGATGAGCTCATGGAGCGGCTGACGCTGGTGGAAAACCCGTACTTAAAGCAGGTGCTGGACGGATTTTTCGGGAACGAGACATTTAAAAAACGGTTCTGTTTCCATTCCGCGGCGAAGAGCGTTCATCACGGATACGTGGGCGGCCTGCTGGAGCATACCTTAAGCGTGGTGAACATGTGCGTGTATATGTCCGGCGCTTATCCGATCCTCAACAAGGACCTTCTGCTGACGGCAGCCGCCCTTCACGACGTGGGCAAGCTGAAGGAATTGTCCCCCTATCCGGAGAATGACTATACCGACGCCGGGCAGCTGCTGGGGCACATCGTCATCGGTTCCCAGTGGGTGTCCCGGAAGATCGGCTCTATTCCCAATTTTCCGGAGCGGTTGGCCAATGAGCTGATCCACTGCATCCTGGCCCATCACGGGGAACTGGAGTACGGCTCGCCCAAGAAGCCTGCCCTTATCGAGGCTGCGGCCCTGAACTTCGCGGACAACACCGATGCCCGCCTGGAGACCATGCGGGAGATACTGGAGGCCCCCGGCGCGGGAGACGGCTGGCTGGGCATGAACCGCCTGCTCGATTCCAATATCAGAAAGACCAGCGAGTGAGGATCACATTGAAAAAGAATCAGATATGTCAGATCACAATTGAAGATATGAGCGATAACGGAGAGGGTATTGGCAGGTATGAGGGCTATACCCTCTTTGTAAAAGATGCCGTCCCGGGCGACCGGATCCGGGTCCGGGTCACAAAAGCGGGCCGGACATACGGCTATGGCCGTCTGGAAGAACTGCTGGAGCCGTCTCCCTGCCGGGTGGAGCCAAAATGTCCTGTGGCCCGCCGGTGCGGCGGCTGCCAGCTCCAGGCTATGGCCTATGACCGGCAGCTGACCTACAAGGAGAAAAAAGTGAAAGCGGCCCTGGAGCGCATCGGAGGTCTGAAGATCGTGCAGGAGACGGATCTGCATGAGGCCGCAGGCACAGACCGGCCCGGCACGATCCTGCGGCCCATCATGGGCATGGAGCATCCGTGGCGTTATCGGAACAAGGCCCAGTATCCCGTGGGACGGGACCGGGACGGAAAGCTGGTGGCCGGATTTTATGCCGGGCGCACCCACGCCATCATCCCCTGCACCGACTGCCTGCTGGGGGCGGAAAATGATAAAATCGTGCTGGAAACCGTATTAGAATATATGGAGCAGGAGGGCGTGGAGCCTTATGACGAGACGGACGGCACCGGCCTTGTGCGGCATATCCTTGTGCGGACAGGCTATCATACCAGACAGGTGCTGGTGTGTCTCGTGGTCAATGGCAGGAGCATTCCCCGCCCCAGGCGGCTGGCGGAAAAGCTGAGGAGCGTTCTGCCCGGACTGGCAGGTATCTGTCTGAACGTAAATACGGCCCGCAGCAATGTGATACTGGGACAGGAGCTGATCCCCGTGTGGGGGCAGCAGTGTCTGACAGACCGGATCGGCGATATCGAATTTGCCATCTCTCC
>CANQHX010000030.1 GCA_947623905.1 uncultured Lachnospiraceae bacterium | reverse complement strand
CGTACTGCGGCTGTCTTCACGTGACGGTCCGGCAGGTGCGATCCTATGACCTGCTGGGCGTGTTTGCGTTCCGGACGGCTGCGCCCGCAGGCAGGGATATCCTGCTGCTCCCCCGCATGGAGGAGACGTGGGCCGACCTGATGCCGGGAGACAGCGTTACTTCTGCCGGGAGCAAGCCGGGAGAGGAACGGTTCGGCGTCCGGGATTACGAGGAAGGGGATCCGGTAAACCTGATCCACTGGAAGCTGTCCACAAAGCTGGACAACCTTATGCTGCGGGAAACGATCCGTCAGGACAACCTGTTCGGATGCCTGCTGCTGGAAAATTCCCTGAGCCAGGTGGAATACAGCCGGCTGGCAGAGGAAGCGGACCGGCGGATGGAATTTCTGCTGGGCATTTCCCGCTTCTATGTGGACCGGAACATCAGGCACGTCATAGTCTATTATAATTTTGAACAGGAACAGTTTGTCAGGCTGCCCGTGGGTTCCGCGGAAGAACTCTACGAGGCGAGAAGACAGCTGATGTATACAGAGTTTGTCTGCCGGGGCCGGGAGGCTGCCGGACGGCAGTTCGCGCAGGAGAATATGGAAAAACAGTTCCTCCATACGCTGTATGTGACAGGCAGCAGTATGGCCCCCAGTGGAGAGTGGATGGATGAGCAGTGGATTACGCCTGTTTACAGGGATAGAGAGCGAAAATAAAATATCACCGAAGCTCTACGGCGCGGCGCAGGTGCTGATCTCCCTGGTGCTTTACCTCGGCAGTTTCCTGTCGCTGATGAGTATGATCGGGTTTGGCGGCGAGAAGTGGATCGCCGCGGGAGCCGGCGTGCTGGTGATCCTGATCATTCACCGCTGGTGGAAGACGCGGGGGATCGTGTACAGCGTGACGGGCGTGGTGGCAGGATTTTTTGTCATCGGCTTCCTCATGGATTCCCGGTTTGTGGTGGAAGGCTGTCTGGCCGTGCTCAACCAGGCCATCGACGCCGCCGGATGCGCTACCGGAAATCTGTATGATACATTTCAGCTGGATCTGCCGAGGACAAGCTATGTACTGTATGAGACGCTGTTTCTCGTACTGGCAGGCGCCGTAGCGGCAGTGCTCTGCGCCGTGATCGTCAAGGGAAATATGCGGATATTTACCGTGCTGCTGCTTCTTCCCATCGGGATATTGGCCGGATTCTTCGGCCTGACGCCCGGTCTCGGCTACGGCGTATTGCTGCTGGCAGGTATTTTCCTGACGTGGGCATACAGCGATATTCCCGCGGTCAGCGGCAGGCTTCTGGCTGCCGCGGGCCTGATCCCGGCAGCGGCGCTGATCCTTGCCTTTGTGGTCTCTCTTTGTCACGCGGAGGGCGCGACCAGCCCTGTGACCGACTGGCTGGAGCATGACCGGTATCTGCCCGACAGGCTGGTGAACGATTACCCGGAAGGCCATCTTACGCAGATCGTCCCCGCATCGGAGACGGATAACGATATTGTGCTGGAAGTGACGATGGAACATCCCCAGCCCATGTATCTGAGAGGGTTTGTGGGCAGCCGGTACAAAGACGGCCTGTGGTATGGCCTGGACAATAAAACGGTATATGAGAACCAGGGACTGTTTTACTGGCTTCATCAGGATGGTTTTTACGGATATGACCAGCTGGCTTCGGTGGATATCATGACGGGCAGCGGCGGAGCGACCTACGGGGTATCCGTGCGCAACAGCGGCGCTTCCGCAAAATATCTGTACACGCCCTATGAGCTGGTCAACGGACAGGAACTGGAGCAGGTGCGCCAGCTCACCGACGGAGAGTTTGTGTCGGATGCCGACAGAGGCGCGCGGCAATATTCCTATCAGGTGACGGCGCCTCTTTATGAAGCGTCGGAAACTCTCGGCATGGGCATTTTCCAGAAACAGCAGGAAAATGATCCGGATGCCCTTGCCTATATGGAAAATGAAGCATATTACAATACCTTTGTGTATGATACGTATACGGCGCTGGACGAAGACAGCAGGGATGTTATCGGCCGGGCGCTGGGCGGCACGGGGCAGCAGGCGGACGGAAGCCATATGGCTTACGAGGACGCCGTAGCCCTGGTGACTTCGTATCTGGGGCAGCTGACCTACTCGGAGGAACAGGGCAGCTATGCCGGGCCGGGCAGTTTTCTGGAGCATGTGCTTTTGGAGGAAAAGACCGGATCGGACATTCATTTCGCAGCGGCCGCCACGATCATGTTCCGGTATCTGGGCATTCCCGCCCGCTATGTGGAAGGTTATACGGTCACTGCCGGGGACGCGGAGAAGATGACGGCGGGCAGCGCTTACGGTCTGTCCCAGGACCATGCCCACGCATGGACGGAGATATATTATGATACCATCGGCTGGCTGCCGGTGGAGGTAACGCCGGGATACAAAGAACAGATGAACAGCGCTCCTGCCGCGGAAGACGGTGACGATACGTATCAGCAGGACGGCGTAACGGTGGACACCGATATGTCTGTCAACACTGCTCCCGGCAGCGCGCAGCGCGCCGAGGGGAATACGTTCCATACAGTGCTGATCTGCGCGCTGACGGTCATCGGGCTGCTCCTGGCCTGCGGGATCCTTGTGGCCGGCAGGTGTATCTATATACGGCGGAAGCGGAAGGCTTCCGTTGAAAATGCGGACCGCACAGAAGCTGTGAGAGCCATATACCGCTATATGGAGCAGATGACGGTCTGTGATGAGCTGGCAGGCAGCGATGCCCTGCCGGAGCATTATTTTGGGAAAGTGCTGGACGAGTACGGACGGCTTGACAGAGAAAAATTTCTTCAGAGCTTTGAGATCTGCCAGCAGGCAGCCTTTGCCGGCCGGCCGGTGACAGAGGAACAGTACCGGCAGGTGGCAGACTGCGCCCGGCAGATGCGCGCCGCCATGATCGGCGACCGTACCGTCAGCGAAAAGATATACTGGAATCTGTGGAAATGTCTGTAACGGAGTTGTCCGAAGGCTGAGAAAGGAGGGTATGGCTTGTGAAGACCATTCAGCGTTTTTTTGCATTGATGGGTTCTCTCAGAAGAAAACTCTCTGACAGCTATGCCGTCATGGCAGACAAGGTATCGGCTCTGGATCTTCGCAGAAAGCTTGGCCTTGTGATCATAGCAGGCGGCCTTTGCGTGGTCGTGTACGGATTTGTCATCCCCGTGTACAACAATTATCTCAATCAGCGCAGACTGGAGACCTTTCGGGAAGCCCTTTCCATGCTGGACGATGATTATGGACCTGCCGGTGGAGGAAGCGGAGACGGCCAGGGTGTCGCCGGCCTGACGGAAGAACAGATGAGCCAGATGACGGAACAGCAGCGGCAGCAGATAGCGGACCAGAACAAGGTGGAGCGGATGGCAAAGCTGCGGAATTTCCTTCAGGAACAGGGAGAGAATATCATCGGCATCCTCACGGTGGAAAGCCTCAACTGGGAGTATGCCATCGTGGAGGGCACGGAAGCGGTGAACATCCGGTCCGCCGTGGGACACCTCACCGAGACAGAGCCTCTGGGCGGCGACGGCAATTGTGTGCTGGCCGGTCATCGGGGCGGCATGTACGGAGATTTTTTTGACGATCTGGACAAGCTGGAGATGGGCGCCCTTGTAAAAGTACAGGACCTCTCCGGCGCGGAGTACGTGTACGAGGCTTACAGCACGAAAGTGGTAGGCCCCAAAGACTGGAGCATTACGGACATGGTAAAGGGAGAGAAGACCCTCACCCTCATGACCTGTGAGAACAACGGCAGCAAGCGTCTTGCGGTGGCCTGCAAGATGATAGAGCTGACGGTGGATGAGAAAACGGGAGAAGAACACAGGGAGACGGTCGTCACCACTACGACGCCGAAGCCGACCCCGACCCCTCCTCCCACGCCCACTCCTACGCCGGTGCCTACGCCTACGCCGGGTCCCGTGCGGGATATGGTCATTACCGGCAAGACCAACGAACAGGGCGGCTGGTCGCTGAATCTGCCCGACGGCACCTACACGATCACATATACGGACGATCACGGCGGCGTGGAGCAGGAATCCATCACGGTGGGAAGCGGCGTCACCAGCAGGGTGCAGTCTATCCGCGTTATCGATTCCGCCGGTATGGTAGTATATCAGGGGCAGACGGCGGAGGACGGCAGCTGGAGCGTGACGCTTGTGCCCGGCAGGTATGATGTGGAGCTGACCAATGTGTTTGGAACCGTTACGAAAGAGGAGCGTATCGTGGAGTAGATATGTGTGGGATACGCAGAACGGTATTACCTCTTGCAAATGGCAGGGAAAGTGGTATAATATTGTAAACATCATAAACTGGTGATACATGTAAGCAATTATAAGGAAAGAAGGAGAAGGTAATTATGAAAGGAAAGAAACTGTTTGCTTTTGCCGCCGCCGCGGCTATGATCGTAGCGTCGGTACCGCTGAATGTTTCCGCCGCCCCTGTCCAGCTGGTAAAATATGATTTTGAAAACGGCACCGGCATGGGAGAGGCAGGCATGGGCACGCCCCCTTCGGTGGTGCAGGATGCAGAGCGGGGGAATGTTCTGCAGTTTGCGGACGGCACGGGGTCAAAGATCATCGTCAGGACTCCGGAGCATATGGATCTCAATGAGGACAGCCTTCGGTATGAACCCGGCACGCCCAGCGCTCTGAAATTCGACAATCCCTATGTGGGCAAGAGCATGACCGGCGCTACCATCGCCTACTGGGTAAAGACCAGCTATGAAGCTTCCAACAACGGCGCCGGCATCCTGGGATTTATCAGTGAGACAGATACCAAGGAGCATCCTGATAAGACGTCTGGTCTGGAAGGCAAAGAGCATCTGGAGGATGTGCACGGAGAGTATCTGTTCGGCGTTACCGTGGGCAATTCCCAGCTGGTGGATCATCCCATGGTGTCCTTTACCGGCATGCTGCACAATAATTTCGGCTTCAATGAGGAAGAAGCGATCCTGGGAGATGACAAATGGCACTATGTGGTGCTCTCCTTAAAGGACGGTGCTACGGCTGAAGTGGCCGGAGAAGATAACATTACAAAGGTATACGTGGACGGCGAGGAGATAGACGGCGCCAGGGTGGTAGGCAAGCGCTACAACCATGGTGAGTGCGGCAACGATTCCGTGTACAACGGCTACGCTGTAAATGCCCATGAGATCACCCTCATGGAGTTTTTCGCCCGTTCCGATCTGAAAGCATACGTAGGTGAGAGCGGTTCCGCCGATACGTCCTCCGAGGTATTCCTGGATGATCTGACCTTCTATGAAGGCGCGGCTTCCGCGGATGATGTGAAGACGATGTATGCGGCAGCCCAGGCTTCAGGCGGCGCCGTACAGTCCGGACAGGACAATACCGGCGGCAGTAATAACAATGCCGACAATCAGGCAGGCGGCGACAGCAATAACAGCGCCGATGCCGGCAACGGCGGCAGCAGCAACACCGGCAGCGCCGGCAGCAATAACAGCGGCAGCAATAACAGCAGCGGCAGGACCAATACCGCAAACAGCAGCGGCAGTCAGGCAGCCAACCTGCCGCAGACAGGCGTGATGGACAGCTCTCTGTTTATCGCGTGCGGTGTCGCGGCCGTAGCCGCAGGCGCCCTGCTGTTCCGGAAGAAAGAAACGAAGGATCAGCAGTAAAGTTTACATAAAAACAGGCTTTATAAGGGGGATCGCGGAGTGCGCTCCCCCTTATCTATATGCTGCGGAATAAATTTACAAAAATATTAAATAACCTTGCAACTTATTCTTGCATTACCCCCAAAAAAGTGGTATGATTAGCACATGTAACAAAGTAAGACTGGGTGGGTTTTGCCCGGAAACAAAAAAAGAAGGAGACATGATTGACATGAGAATCAAAAAAGTATTGGCGTTTGCAGCAGCAGCCGCCATGGTCGTAGGTTCCCTGCCTATGACAGCGCATGCAGCACCGACTATGCTGAAGCAGTATACTTTTGAAAACGGTCTGGACGACCTGACATCCGCAGGTCTGGGTACCGATCCTACCATCGTTGACGATGCGCAGCACGGCAAGGTGCTCCAGTTTGCCAATGGTGAGGCTTCCAAGCTGATCACACAGGCACAGGATCAGTCCATGAACGACTACAGCATCCGTTATGAAAAAGGTACGCCCAGCGCACTGAAGTTCGCAAACCCTTATAAAGGCAAGACGCTCACCGGCGCTACCATCGCTTTCTGGGTAAAGGGCAGCGTGACCGCATCCGAGAACGGCGCGGGCATCATCGGCTTTAAGAGCGGCGACCGCACAGACGATCATCCCGACAAGAAGTCCGGCGATGCCGGCAAGCAGCACATGGAACCCGGCACAGGCCCTTACATCCTTGGTATCACCTGCGGCAACTCCATGGTGCTTGACAGCCCCATCGTAAACTTCAGCGGCCTGTTCCACAACAGCTACTATTACAATGAGGACAACGGCGCTCTGGCAGACGACCAGTGGCATTATGTGGTTGTTTCCCTGCAGAACGGCGCTACCGCTGAGAAGTGCGGCGACAATATCACTAAGGTATTCATCGACGGCGTGGACGCTCAGGGTACAGTAGTAGCCGATAAGCGTTACAACAACGGCGAGACCGGCGATCCTACCGAGCTGAACGGCGTGATGGTAAACGAAGGACAGCCTTATCTGATGGATTTCCTTTCATGGGATGACGTAGAGGCTTATATCGGCGAGGCAGGACAGTATCCTACCAGCTCCGATGTGATGGTTGACGATATCACCTTCTATGAGGGCGCAGCATCCGCAGATGACGCGAAGACCATGTATACCACGGCACAGGCATCTATGGGAGCTAACGCCGGCGGCAGCCAGAACACGGACGCTCAGCAGAGCGGCGCCGACAACCAGACCAGCGGCAACGACAGCAACAGCGGCAGCGACAGCAACAGCGGCAGCAACGGCGGCAGCAGCAGTAACAGCGGCAGCGGCAGCAACAGCAACAGCAGCACCAACAAGGCAAATACGGCCGGCACCAGCAATACACAGGCCAACCTGCCTCAGACAGGTGTGATCGACAGCTCCCTGCTGATCGCATGCGGCGTTGCGGCAGTTGTAGCAGGCGCCTTGCTGTTCAGAAAGAAAGAATCTAAGAACGAGCAGTAATACATAGTTTTTCGGGAGTTATTCAGAGGGATTGGCAGTTATGCGCAATCCCTCTGTTTTTTTCCCAACATTTTAACCCGGAATCGACACGATATTTACAGACCGACGTATTTTTGCGCGACAGGCAGGAGGTATAAAACGGAAAATGAGAAAAGGAATGAAGGCTATGGCGGTACTGCTCGCCGCGGCCATGCTGTTATCCGGCTGCGGCATTTTCCCAAAGGAGGAAGAACTGCAGACGGATCCCATCGTTCAGGCGTACCAGCAGGATGAATTCCGTATGGCGGATGTGGAGCGGGGCAGGCTGGAGCATTATGAGAATATTGATGTGACAGTGCAGTCCATCGACCAGACAAACATGTCCTTCAACGTAGATGACATGGAATACAAGGGAGTCTACGTAGCAGCGGGCGATCATGTGGTGGAAGGCCAGGCTCTTGCGGAGATCGATCCTGCCCAGAAGGCGCACCGCCTTACTTCCGAGCAGCCTACCATGCTGAAGGCTCCCTACGACGGGATCGTTCTTTACGCCAAGGAGGTAGCGCAGGGAGAGCGCTGTGTGGCCGGCGACCTGGTGGTCGTGGTGGCCAAGAGCACAAATTATATACTCAGCGCCTATACCGTTTACTGGAAGTCCTTTGAGGTGGGCAAGTCCTACAACGTGACCGTGGGAGGCGAGGAACTGCCGGCCACAGTGGTGACGGCGGAGGAGATCGGTCTGCCGGCGCAGCCCCATCCCACGGAGGACAATGTTCCCGACAGGGTATATTTCAAGCTGGAGACAGCCAATTCCCTGCTGCTGGCAGCGACAAAAGGAAATCTGCGGATCCTCATCGAGGCCAAGGACGACGTGCTGTATGTACCCAGCAGCGCTCTGACAACAGTAAATGATCAGGAGATCGTATACATGCAGGATGAAAACGGCATCCGGAGCGTCCAGTATGTGAAGACAGGCATGGACGCGGGAAGTTATGTGGAGATCACGGATGGCCTGAAGGAAGGCGACAAGGTGATTTTGGAATGATCAGGGAGATTGTCATGAAAAAAAGACTGATAGCGGCCATAGCGGTCTGTGTCTGCCTCACCGGCTGCGGCGGCGATGTTCCCCAGCTGCTGGAGCCGCTGGGAAATGAGCAGACTACCGTGGAAGTAAAACGGGGCGAAATGTACAATATGTCCGTATACAATGAAAACGTGGTACCCGACGTGACGGAAGTGCGCACACCCGGCAGCGGCACCATACAGGCTGTCAACTGTATGCTGGGAGATACGGTAAAGAAGGGCGACGTGCTCATCCAGCTGGGCGCGGCCACCGGTGAGGATTCTTCGGAAAGCATCGACATGCAGATTGATGAACTGAACAGGCAGCATACCTACAACGACTCTATCGCGGCGCTGGACATTGAGATCGCCAGGGAGGAGCTGGCCCAGCTGCAGGAGGGCGGCGGTTCCCCGGACGATATCGCCACCCAGAACGATGTGCTCAACAGCCTTTCCAATAAAAGAGCCGGCGACGAGATCACTTATCAGACCAGGCTCGCGGAGCTGCAGATGCTGAAGACCGACGGGTCGGCGGTGGATTCCCAGGTGGTAGCTCCTGTGAACGGGCAGGTCGTATATATGAACGTGGGCAACATCGGAGACAGCGTGGCGAAGGATGTGGTGGTCATCTGCATTGCCGCGGAAAATACGCTGAAGATATACGGCGACTATATTTATCCCGACATTTATAAGGCGGCCGGAGAAAGCTACGCGTTCATCGACGGGCAGAAGGTCAGCGTGACGTACAGCATGATGACAGATTCTGAGGCCAGCAATATCGTTACCCTGGGCCATCAGCTGTTCAGTACGTTCTTTTTCAACGACAAGGAACATGTTCCGCCGTTGGGAACGTATGCGCCCATAGTGCTGAAAACCGATGTGAAGGAGGACGTGCTGTATATTCCCGACAATGCTCTGTATGAGGATGTGGACGGGTATTACGTCTATGTGCCGGGCGAAGAGGAAGGCAGCAGGGTCCGGAAGGACGTGGAGATCGGCGACAGGTGGGACCTGTATGCCGAGGTGAAGAATGGGCTGAAGGAAGGAGATGTGGTATATGCGAAATAATAAGCGGCGCGCCATGCTCCTTGCCTTTGTCGTAGCGGCGTCCGCTCTTGCGGGCGGCTGCGGTTCCCAAGCCCAGCTGGCGGACGACAGCCTGATCAGCGTGGAGGATACGGAGTTCCGCACGGCAACGGCTTCTATCGGCGATCTCAGCGAACAGATCAAGATGGACGCGGAACTGTATTCAGCCGCCAGCCAGAGCATATGCAGCAAATATGAGGGCGTGATCTTTCAGGAGTACGCGGTAAAAGCCAAGGACGTGGTGAAAAAGGGCGATCTGATCGCCCGGGTCACAAAGCCGGATACCGATACCAAGGCCCAGAAGCAGTCCAATCTGGAGGCCAAGCAGAAGGAACTGGAGACCATGACGGCGTATTATGAAACGAATGTCGCCAGTCTGCAGAGCCAGGTGGGCAGCTCTTCCGGTCATGAACGCAATATCGCTTCCTATAAGCTGGAACGGATGCAGATGGAACGGGATTACATACTGCAGAACTGCAGGGATCAGATCGAACAGATACAAAAAGAGATGGATCAGGCACAGGAGCTGCCGGAGGATGTAAATATCTACGCGGAGTTTGACGGGCAGATCGACGGCATCACCTCCATAAAGGCAGGTACGGTGCTGAGCCCGGACCGTCCCATCGGCACCATGCATGATAACAGTACCGTGCTGGTGAAGACCAAATATCGCAATACACTTACCTACGGTGAGAAGGTCACTGTGTATTCAGGCTCAGGAGAAGGACGTCAGGAGATACAGGGCACTGTAGTAGGGGCGGACAATATCCTGCCGGAAATGCAGGCCACAGGGGCCACTTTCATCAAGCTGGAGGGCGATTACAACAAAAACGCGCTTACCAGCCTTCAGGTAGAAGCAACCGGATATGAGATCAAACAGGTGCTCACCATTCCCGAATACGCGGTGACAGAGTCCAAAGGGCAGTATTATGTGTATGTCCAGGATGGTGATCAGCTGAAACGGAGACATATCGCCGTCGGCGGTTCTGACGGCACCAACGTGTGGGTGCTGCAGGGCCTGGAAGAGGGCGAAGTGGTATCCGTACAGTAGAAGGGAGGGAACGGAATGTTTGATTTTGTCATTCAGAAAATGCTCAATCGCAAGTGGATCGTTCTCTGCCTTCTCATCGGCAATGTTTTGCTGGTGGGCATCGCGTGCTGCAATCCCATGTACACCAATGCCATCCAGCAGAGGACGATCCGCCGGACCATGAGCCAGTATGTAGTAGACGAAAACACTTATCCCGGCACGGTGATCCTGGACGCCCAGATGGAATCCGGGGACGAGACATCTGGAGCGCATATGCAGGACGCCCTGGACCAGATGAAACAGATGCAGCAGGATGTGCCTCTGGACGTGCGCCAGGAAGTATACCATTATTATCTGACGAAAAACAAATGCACCACCGCCAATAAATACGGCGACAGTCAGGCGGAAAAAGAACTGGCGGTAGGATTTCTCGAGGATCTTCCCAATCATATGTCTCTTGTGACGGGGGAGATGTACAAGGATTCCATCAATGCCGACGGCACCATTGACGCCATTATCAGCCAGAAGGGACTGGTGAAACAGAAAATGCTGCTGGGGGAGGTGCTTACCTTTGATACGGTAAAGCTCCCCGATGGAAGGCCTCTGAAGGTAAAGATCACAGGCGTATTTGAGAACAGCAGCGCGGACGATCTGTACTGGGTCAACAGCCCCAGCACCTTTACGTCGGAGATCCTGATCTCCGAGACGGTATTCCGGGAGAATTTTCTCGATATGGAACATCCCGCCTACCAGATCCGAGGGGCGTTTTACACCATGTTTGACACCGATCAGATCCGCAGCGGCAATATCGACAGAATCCTGGAGGCGACGAGATCCTATCAGAATCATTTCACCCAGCAGTCCGGCGTGGTATTCCGGGCGCTGTACACCTCTCTGCTGGAGGAGCATCAGGTAAAGATCCACAAGGTGATCTCTACGCTGCAGGTGCTGCAGGTGCCCATCCTCGTGCTGGTGGCAGCTTTTATCTTCATGGTGTCCAGGCAGATACTGGAGATCGAGAAGAACGACATCGCCATCATCAAGAGTCGTGGCGCCAGCAAAAAACAGATCCTGATCAGCTATCTGATCCAGAGCTCTCTGCTGGCAGGCGCGGGCTTTGTGCTGGGCCTTCCCCTGGCCATGATCCTATGCCAGGTATTCGGCTCCGCCAACGCGTTCTTAAGCTTTGTACAGCGCCAGGCGCTGAGCCTGGGACTTTCCTGGTCGGTACTGCTCTACGGGCTGGCAGCGGTCCTGTTGTCCATTGCCGCCATGGTGCTTCCCGTGTTCCAGTACGCGAAGCTGACCATTGTGGAGCACAAGCGGAGGAAGAGCGGAAAATATGACAAACCCTGGTGGCAGCGGTTCTACGTGGACTTTCTGCTGCTGCTGGTATCCCTCTACGGTCTGTATTCCTTCAGCCGTCAGAAGGATATGCTCACCCAGAGCGTGGCGCAGGGCGCATCCCTGGATCCCCTGCTGTTCTTCAGCTCCTCCCTGTTTATCATCGGCTGCGGGCTTATCGCTCTGCGGGTGATACCGCTGATCCTGCACGGCATCTACTGGCTGGGCAAAAAGAAATGGAATCCGGCTATTTACGCGTCATTTCTGCGGGTGCTCCGTACGAGGACAAAACAGTATTTTATTATGGCATTTCTGATCCTGACCATTGCCCTGGGCATCTTCAACGCCAAGGCGGCCCGGACCATCAACCAGAATGAGGAGGACCGGATCGCCTACACCAACGGCGCCGACGTGGTGCTGCAGGAGCGGTGGACAGAGACGCTGGATTCCGGCGCCGGTGAGGAAGCGGAGGAAACGGAAGCGCCGGAGGCTACCGACAATGAACTGCAGGCGGCTCTCGCGCAGCTGCAGGGGACAAACGAGGAGGAGACCATTTCCGCCGACGACTATACAGAGCCGGATCCGGCAAAGTATGCCGGCATAGAGGGCGTGACCAACACGGCCAGAGTCTATGTGACGGACAAGGCTAGGGTTTCCGTGTCCATCAATGAATCCAATCAGGAACAGCTGCTGAATAAATACAGAGAGCAGGCTTCCAGCCTGGGCCGGGAGCTTTCCGATGAGGATCTGCTCCGGTATGCCCGTCAGTTCGGCGGTACATACTCCCAGCCGGTAACGCTGATGGGTATTTCCACAAAGGAATTCGGCGAAACGGCGTGGTTCAAATCCGGACTGCTTCCGGTGCACTGGTACAATTACCTCAACGCCATATCCCAGAATTCCTCGGCCCTTCTCGTGTCGTCCAATTTCCACAACGGACTGGGTTATGAGCTGGGGGATGAGATCACCTACACTACCGCTACAGGCGAGCAGGTGCGGGGCTGGATCTTCGGCTTTGTGGACTACTGGCCTACATACCTGTCCCAGGTAACCACGACAGATGAGGACGGCACTTCCCGCCAGACAGACCAGTATATCATCGTGGCCAACCTGTCCAGGCTCCAGGCCGCCGACGGGGTGCTTCCCTACCAGATCTGGATGAAGGTGGACGGCTCCACCCAGCCGGTATATGATTTCATCGGCGAGAAGCAGATCAAGCTGGAATCCTTTGTGGACACCAACGCCGACGTGATCGATATGAAGAACGATCCCCAGATCCAGGGCACCAACGGTATCCTTACCGTGGGCTTTGTGATCGTGCTGATCCTGTGTGCCGTGGGCTTTCTGATCTACTGGATCATATCCATCCAGTCCAGGACGCTGCAGTTTGGTATTTTCCGGGCCATGGGTATGTCCATGAAGGAGATCATAGTGATGCTCATCGGCGAGCAGCTGTTCATCACGCTGCCCGCGCTGATCATGGGCGTGTTCATCGGACTGGCGGCGGCCAATCTGTACATGCCGCTGATCCAGATCGCCTATGCGGCTACGGATCACGCCCTGCCGCTGTCAGTGGCAGCCGCGCTGGGTGATATTGTAAAGATGTTCGTTGTAGTAGTGATCCTCATTGGCATCTGTATGGCTGTACTGGGATGGCTCATTTCCAAGCTGAAGATCACCCAGGCATTGAAGTTAGGGGAAGATTGATGAATAATATTATTGAAGTAAAAGACGTGTCAAGATG
This sequence comes from uncultured Lachnospiraceae bacterium, assembly GCA_947623905.1. Classification (GTDB taxonomy): domain Bacteria; phylum Bacillota; class Clostridia; order Lachnospirales; family Lachnospiraceae; genus CANQHX01. Next base: position 11,186 of record CANQHX010000030.1, on the reverse strand, counting down.
CTTTCCCGTGCCCGACGGCGATGATTTCTACGCCTTAAAGCACATCAACATGGAGATCCCCCAGGGAAAGCTGACGATCTTCCGGGGCCGTTCCGGCTCCGGGAAGACCACGCTGATGAATATCATCGGCGCGCTGGATCAGCCTACGGAAGGCAGTGTGGTATTTGACGGCGAAGAGCTGACAAAACTGGACGAGGAGCAGGCCAGCAGGCTCAGACGGACAAAGATCGGGTTCGTGTTTCAGTCGGTGGCTCTGATCCCCATGATGACCGCCTACGAGAACGTGGAATATTCCCTGCGTCTGGCCGACTATGAGGGGGACCGGAAGGCCCGGGTGGAGGAATGCCTGAAAATGGTAGGCCTTGCTGACCGTATGCAGCATATGCCGGAGGAGCTTTCCGGCGGCGAGCAGCAGCGTGTGGCCATCGCCAGGGCCATTGCCCACAAACCCGGCGTGATCTTTGCCGATGAGCCTACGGCGGAGCTGGACAGCAGCACCGGACTGCAGGTGGTGAAGATATTTAAGGACCTGATCGGGCAGGACGGCATTACCATTGTAATGACCACCCACGACGTGGGCCTGATGGACTTTGGCGACAAAGTATACGAGCTGGAGGACGGTGAGATTATCAGTGAGCGATGAAAAAAAATATCTGATCCAGTGCGACAATCTGGTAAAGATCTACAAGACCAAGGATATAGAAGTGCTGGCTCTCCAGGGACTGGACCTGAACATCGAGGAAGGGGAGCTCATGGCGATCGTGGGCAACAGCGGCAGCGGTAAATCCACGTTCCTCAATATGATCGGCGGTCTGGACCGGCCCACCGCCGGAAAGCTTTATGTGGACAGCAAGAATCTGTTCACGCTGACGGAGCAGGAGCTGGTGGAGTACAAGAAGAACACGGTGGGTTTCGTGTGGCAGAACAATGCCCGGAACCTGCTGCCCTATCTGACGGCGCTCCAGAACATTGAGATGCCCATGGTGTTCAATGAACTGAAGGAGCGGGAAGAGCGGGCCATGGATCTGCTGCGGCTGGTAGGGCTGGAGAATAAAAAGGACAGCAAGCTGAGCCAGCTCTCCGGCGGTGAACAGCAGCGTATCGCCATCGCCATTGCCCTGGCCAACCATCCCAAGATCCTGCTGGCAGACGAACCGACCGGTTCCGTGGACGTGAAGACCGGCAATTACATACTGGATGTATTCCGCAAGGTCAACGAAGAAATGGGCGTCACCGTCATCATCGTGACCCATGACGTGGAGCTGGCCAAAAAGGTAAACCGGGTGGTGTCCATCCGGGACGGCAAGACCAGCAGCGAGCGGATCATGAAGTACAGTTATGTGGACGAGATGGAAAATCTGGGTTCCCTCTCAGAAACATCCGGCAGCAAAAAGCCGAGGTTCCAGTATGTGCAGCAGGAATATGCCGTGCTGGACCGCGCGGGACGGGTGCAGATCCCTCAGGATCTGCTGAGCCAGATGAACCTGAAGGGCAACCGGGTGCGCATGGAGTACAAGGACGGCAAGATCATCATTTCCGGGGAAGACGAATAAATGAGTATCGGATCAGAGAAAGAAATGCAGCAGTTAAAAAAGCGGTTTCAGGATCTGGCGGAAAAGGCATACCGGCAAAACGTGTATGCCTTTTCCGGGTTCCTGGGACTGTCGGAGCAGAACGCGTTCTGGCAGGGTGCGGGACGTGTATTTCCGGAATCCGGCGGGGAGCAGGCAGGGAGCGTATCGGAAAAGGACCGATATTACAGAAGCGAGCGCTATTCCGTGCCCTTTGCCCTCTGGGGCGGCGCGGAAGGCGCGGACCGGAAGATGGCGCGGTTCGGCTCTCCGGAGGAGCTGGGGTACGAACAGCCCTATCCCATCAGCTGCGTCCATATCAGACCCCTGTCCGTAAAATTCGCGGAACCTCTGTCCCACAGGGATTTTCTGGGCGCCCTGATGAACCTTGGTATTGAACGGTCCACCCTGGGAGACGTGCGGGTGGGAGAGAAGGAAGCCTGGCTGTTCTGCCTGGACAGCATTGCGCCCTTTGTCTGCGACAATCTGACGCAGGTGCGCCACACCCACGTAAGCTGTGAACCGGCTGCGGAAGCGGCGGATATCCCCGAAGAAGAACCGGCTGAGGAAATGCTGGTGGTATCGTCCCTGCGGGCAGACGCCCTGCTGGCCGGGATCTACAAGCTGTCCCGCACGGACAGCCTGAATGCTTTCCGGATGGGCAAAGTGTATGTCAACGGACAGCTCTGTGAGAACAACAGCCGCGCGCTGAAGGAGAACGATGTGGTAAACCTGCGGGGAAAAGGCAAATTTATCTTCCGGGGCGTGGGGTACGAAACGCGAAAGGGAAAGCTCAGCGTGACGGTGCAGGTGTACAGGTGATCTGCAGGGAGCGGGCATATTTATGCTGCCGCCAGAAATTTTTCGTGCAAAAAAAGTGAAACCGCCTTAATACAGCGGTTTCACTTTTTCTCTGTAAATTTTCCGGAACAGCAGCAGCGCCATGGAGACGGATACCAGCTCCGCGATGGGGAAGGCCCACCAGATGGCGTGGACGCCGAAGGCTCTGGACAGAATGTACGCTGCAGGCAGAATCACTACCAACTGGCGGATAATGGACACGATGAGGCTGTATACGCCGTTGCCGAGAGCCTGGAAGGACGTGATCAGGATGATGGATGCGCTGGCAACCATGAAATGGGTGCTGATGATCCGCAGGGCCGGCACGCCCAGCTCCAGAAGCTGGCTGTCGGCGTTGAACAGGCTCAGAAGCTGCGTGGGGAACACCATAAAGATCAGGGTGCCCGCCGCCATGATGGACAGGGCGATGAGGACGCCTGCCTTCAGCGTTTTCATGATCCGGTCCGGCTTTCTGGCGCCGTAATTGTACGCCACGATGGGCACGATGCCGTTGTTCAGGCCGAACACAGGCATGAAGATGAAACTCTGCAGCTTGAAGTAGATGCCGTATACGTTCACCGCGATGGTGGAGAAGCCCATGAGGATATTGTTCATACCCAGGGTCAGCACCGAGCCGATGGACTGCATAAGGATAGAAGGTACGCCTACGGCATATATGTTTTTGATGGTGGACGTATCCGGCTTCATGCAGGACAGCTTCAGCTGGATGTCGTCATTTTTGGCCATATTGAAGTACAGGGCGATGAGCATGGCGCAGATCTGGCCGAATACCGTGGCTGTGGCGGCGCCGGCAATGCCCATTTTGGGGAAAGGGCCGATCCCGAAGATCAGCAGAGGGTCCATGATGATGTTGATGACAGCTCCGCATGTCTGGCTGATCATGTTGTACAGGGTACGCCCTGTGGACTGGAGCAGCCGTTCCCCGGTGATCTCCAGAAAGATGCCGAAGGAGCAGATAAGACAGATAGACAGGTAGGATGTGCCGTAGTCCACGATGGTCTGCCGCTGCAGCGGGTCTGTCTGGCCGGCGGTCTGCAGCTCAAAAAAGGTCCGGCTGAAAAAGATGCCGATGAGAGCGAACACCGCGAAGCTGAGTATGCCCAGGGTCATGCCGTTGTTGGCTACGATGTTGGCCTCCTTAAATTTCTTCTCCCCAAGGTTTCTTGACAAAAGGGAGTTGATGCCCACTCCGGTGCCGGTGGCCACGGAGATCATCAGCGTCTGCAGAGGGAAGGCCAGTGATACCGCCGATAAGGCGTTGGCGTCGATCTGCGCTACAAAGATACTGTCAACAATGTTGTAAAGGGCCTGCACAAGCATGGAGATCATCATGGGCAGGGACATGGTGATCAATAGTTTCCGGATGGGCATAACGCCCATCTTGTTTTCTTCAGATGGCAATTGTGTCTCGGTTGTCATAGGGTCCTCTTTCTGTTTTTATGTGATAGTGAAATGCGCGGTTCGGGCGGATGTGAACCTGCCGGTCAGGCGTTCGCTGCCACAGGCATCCGCCCGGCGCATTTCTATTGGGATTTTACTTCCAGCCACTTGTCGCTGTACAGCTCCTCCGCGTCCTCGCCCAGATATTTAAATGTCTCACAGGTATCCATAAGGGCGTTCATGTCCGGGTAGAGGATATCGCTGTCGCGGATCTCCTCATCCTCGATGAGTTCTCTGGCGGCGGTGTTGGGGGTGGAATAGGTCAGGTATTCAAAATTGATGTGGGCAATGTCGGGACGGCACATAAAGTTGATGAACGCCTCGGCATTTTCTTTGTTTTCCGCGTTTTTGGGGATCACCCAGCCGTCGATCCACACGTTGGTGCCTTCCTTGGGGATGGTGTAGGCCAGATCCGGGTTTTCCCGCATGGCGTAGTGCACGTCGCCGGAGTAGATGACGCCCATGGCGCCCTCATTGCCGATCATCTTGTCGCGGATCTCGTCCACGAAATATCCCTGTACAAGAGGTTTCTGTTTGATGAGAAGCTGAGCGGCCTCCTCCAGCTGGCCCTCGTCGGTGGTGTTCATGGAATAGCCGAGGGATTTCAGACCTACCATCAGGGCGTCCCGGACGCTGTTCTGCATGTAGATATTGCCGCTGTATTTCTCATCCCAGAGGATGGACCAGCTGTCCACAGGCTCCTCCACCATGGTCTTATTGTAGATGATGCCTACGGTGCCGAAGCAGTAGGGCACTACATATTTGTTGCCCGGGTCAAACTGGGCGGACCACTGGAGGTATTCGTCTCCGATATTCTTTAAGTTGGGGATGTTGTCTTTGTCCAGTTCCTGGAGCAGGTCGTTCTGGAGCAGCTTTTCCACCATGTAGTCGGAAGGGCACAGCACGTCGTAGGCCACGGCGCCGCTCTCCACCTTGGGGTACATGATCTCGTTGGTCTCGTACTCCTCGTATACGACCTTTATGCCGGTTTCCTCTTCAAACATATCGAGAGTCTCGGGGTCAAGGTAGTCGCCCCAGTTGTACACCACCACTTCTCCGGCGTCCTCTTTGTTGTCTTCCGGCTGCGTGGTATTGCTGCCGCAGCCGGAGAGCAGGCCGGCCGTCAGGGCGGCTGTGATACCCAGCGCCATAAGTTTTCTGTTTCGCATCATTTTCATGGCTTACCTCCTTTTACCTGTCCGTTTCGGACCGATCCGCCTTTTTGCTCCGGGCGGCCTTTCCTGCCGCGCGCCCGGCGGATTTTCGGGATGAGATGCCGTTGAACAGCATCAGCAGTACAAATACAGATACAAACATGATAGTGGACAGCGCGTACATTTCCGGCTTGATCCCTTTTTTCACTTCCGTGTAGATCTTGGTGGACAGAGTGTCCAGCCCCGGTCCTTTTGTGAAGTGGGTGATGACAAAGTCATCCAGGGACATGGTGAAAGCCAGGAGAAAGCCGCTTAAGATGCCCGGCGCCAGGTCGGGAAGGATCACCTTTCCAAATGCCTGCAGCGGGGAGGCGCCGAGATCCCTGGCCGCCTCGTACACGCTGGGATTGAGATTCCGAAGCCTTGGCAGCACGCTCAGGATCACATAGGGGATGTTGAACGTGATGTGGGCGATGAGCACGGAGCCAAAGCTCAGCCGCATGCCTAGGGCAATAAACAGGAGCATCATGGAGATGCCGGTGACGATGTCCGCGTTGAGCATGGGGATATTTGTAACGCCCATGGTATAGGTGCGCAGCTTTTTGCCCATGGCTTCCATGGCAATAGCCGCCGCGGTGCCCAGCACCATGGCGATGGCCGCTGATACGAACGCCAGGATCAGGGTGGTGTACAGCGCTTCCATGATCTGTTTGTTCTCAAACAGAGACACGTACCATTTGGTCGTGAACCCCGCCCAGTGGTTCCTGGACTTGGACTCATTGAAGGAGAGCACCATGAGCACCCCGATGGGGGCGTACAGAAAAATGGCGATCAGGGCCAGATAAATTCGTTGGAGAGCAGTCTTCATCACAGCAGCGCCCCCTCTCCATCCTTGTCCGCGATGGACGTGACGATCATATTGATGACGATAAATACCATCAGCACAAGGGACAGGCCGCTGCCGGCGTGCCAGTTGCTGGCCTGCTTGAATTCCTGCTCGATGACGTTGCCGATGAGCAGGATCTTCGCGCCGCCCAGCAGATCGGAAATGACGAACGTGGTCATGGCCGGGATAAACACCATGGTAATGCCGCTGACGATGCCCGGCACGGTCAGCGGCAGGGTGATCTTTACAAACGTCTGGACGCTGTTGGCCCCCAGGTCCCTGGCCGCGTGAAACAGGTTCTCGTCGATCTTGGACAGGGCGTTATAGATGGGCAGGATCATAAAGGGCAGGAAGTTGTACACCATGCCCAGCACGATGGCCCCCGGCGTGTTGATGATATTCACCGCGGGCAGGTGGAGCCAGGAGAGGACGCTGTTGATGACGCCGTTTTTCTCCAGCAGGTTCTGCCACGCGATGGTGCGCAGCAAAAAGTTCATCCACATGGGCAGTATGAACAGGAAGATGATCATGCTGCCGGATGACAGACGGGAGCGCACCAGTATCATTGCCAGAGGATAGGAAAGGATCAGGCAGATGACGGTGCTCACGAGGGACAGCAGTACAGACAGCCACAGGGCTTTCCAGTTTTCCGGCTGGGTGACGGCGGTGATGTATTCCAGGGAAAACCCGCCGTCCTTTGCTGTCAGGCCGTAGTAAACCACCAGCAGCAGAGGGATGATCACAAAGGCGGCGGACCACACAAGGTAAGGGCCGGACAGCCAGATGTTCTTTTTATTCTTCACCCTGTACCGCCTCCTCGTCCTCCGATTCCGGTTTGTTCATGATCTGGATGTTGAAGGGGTCCACGTAAAGGCCTACCCGGGAGCCGACAGGGAACATCTGTGTGGAATGGACCAGCCATGTAAAGCCACCCGCCTCCACGTCCATCTCATAGTGGACGCCCTTGAAGATCAGTCCGGTGACAGTGCCGGTGAGGATGCCTTTTTCCGGTATGACAAGCTCCACGTCCTCCGGACGTATCACCACGTCCACGGGACGGTTTTTGCCGAAGCCCGTATCCACGCACCGGAATTTCGTCCCGTTGATCTCCACCAGCTTATCCTCCAGCATGACGCCGTCTATCAGATTGCTGTCGCCGATGAAATCTGCCACGAAGGCGTTGCAGGGTTCGTTATAGATATCTTCCGGAGTGCCCACCTGCTGAATATAGCCCTGGTTCATCACCACGATGGTGTCCGACATAGTCAGGGCTTCCTCCTGGTCGTGGGTTACATATACGAAGGTAATGCCCAGTTCATTTTTCAGGCGGATGAGCTCGTACTGCATATCCTGGCGGAGCTTCAGATCCAGCGCGCCCAGGGGTTCGTCCAGGAGAAGCACCTTGGGTTCGTTGACAATGGCCCTGGCGATGGCGATCCGCTGCTGCTGGCCGCCGCTTAAGGAGTCGGGCATCCGCTTTTCATAGCCGTCCAGGTTGACCAGCTTCAGGGCATACCGGACCTTGTCCCGTATGTATTGCTTGCTCTTGCCGGAGATCTTCAGCCCGAAGGCGATATTTTCTTCTATATTCATATGAGGAAACAGGGCGTAGCGCTGGAACACGGTGTTGACGTTTCGCTTGTCCGGCGCCAGATTGGTAATGTCCTGTCCTTCAAAGATCACTTTTCCCCTGTCAGGGGCCTCAAAGCCTCCCATGATCCGCAGGGTAGTGGTCTTGCCGCAGCCGCTGGGACCAAGCAGGGTGAGAAATTCATTTTGATTGATGTACAGGTTCAGATCATCCAGCACCAGATTGTCGCCGAAGGATTTGGAGATGCCCTGTAAGTCGATCAGCTTTTGTTTCATTTCTTCAGAAAACCTTTCTTATTATCACTGTGGAGCCCGGTACAGGCGTTTCCCCGTCAGAAATTCACTGTGGAGTCCGGTACGGGCGTTTTCCCGTCAGAAATTCGGCGGGCTGGAGATCCAGAGGATCTGCGCGCCGGTCTCGGAGGAGATGCTGTGGGCCTGGGCCGGCCGGTAGGAGAAGGCGTCCCCCTTTTTGGCGGTAAAATGCCGCGTGCCGATGTGCAGCTGGATCTCTCCCTCCAGAACATATCCGAATTCTTCCCCTTCGTGAGGCATGTCTGTATCGGTGCGGCCTCCCGGCTCCAGCGTCAGCCGGATGGGCTCCATGAGACACTTCTGGGCGTTGGGGATGATCCATTCGATCTTGTTCTTCAGCGGATCGTCTATCTTTTCAAAATAGTCGTCGTAGGTAAATACGATCTGATCGTCCTCTGTGTCGTTGAAAAAAGCCTTCAGGTCTGTGCCGAGACACTGGAGAATGTCCACAAGGGTAGCGATGGAGGGGGAGGTGAGATTGCGCTCCAGCTGGGAGATAAAGCCCTTGGAAAGCTCTGAGCGGTCTGCCAGCTCCTCCTGGGTGAGACCCTTTTCCACCCGCAGTTCTTTGATCTTGTGACCGATATCCATATGAACCATCCATTCCAATAATAATAAACTTTAAGTTTACTAAAACTAAACAACACTGGATGATTATACTCTATATTCCCCGTCAGGTCAATGTGTTTTTGCAAGATATAGGCAAAAATCTCTATACAAAGATGTGCAGAAAATGGTATACTAATAGAAATAGTGTCCAAAGGAGGCAGAGACATGGAGACGGTAGATACAGCATCGAAGAATATCCCGGAGCATTATACCGTTACACTGCAGAAGGGACGTCCCCTTCCCATTGGCGTACACATTGATGAAAAGGGTGTGAATTTTTCTGTGGCAGTACCGGAAGGGCAGTCCTGTCAGCTGGTATTGTATGAAAAGCACAAGGATATACCGGCGCACTGCATTGATATGGAGCGGGGCGCCTGTCTGGGCAGCCTGCGCAGCATTTACCTGCCGGGACTGGATTGGAAAAAATATTCCTATTGTTATCAGGTGCAGGGCGAACTGCGGCCGGATCCCTACTGCCGCCGGGTAGAGTCGGCGGGACCGTTCGGCGCCCAGGACCTGACGGCGCCCAGATGTTTTATCGGCACGGACTGGTATGACTGGGAGGATGACACCCTGCCGCTGATCCCGCTGCACGAAGTGGTGGCGTACAGCCTGCATCCCCGCGGTTTTACGAAACATGCTTCCTCCAAAGTGAAGGGGCGGGGCACCTTCCGGGGGATCATGGAAAAACTGGACTATCTGCAGCAGCTCGGCGTCAATCAGCTGGTGCTCATGCCCGCCTACGAATTTGCGGAGAGCTTTCCCCGCCCCGATCTGTCCCGGCCGGGGGAAACGGCCAGGATCAATTACTGGGGGTACGGCCCGGAGGCCTGCTATTTTGCTCCAAAGGCTTCTTACGCCGCCGGGAAGGATCCCGTAAAGGAATTAAAGGATCTTGTGAAGGAGATCCACAAACGGGGCATGGAGCTGGTGATGGAATTTTATTTCTCCGATGATACCAATCCGTCCCTGGCGGGGGAATGTCTCCGCTACTGGGCGGAAATGTACCATGTGGACGGGTTCTGGCTCAGCGGTTACATTGCCAGCACCACCACCCTGGCCATGGATCCCGTGCTGGCGGGCCGGAAGCTGTATGCCTCCGGTTTTGACATGGAGCGCATCGGCGTCAACTCCGCCCTGGCAGTCACGGCCGGAGATTTTGCCCAGACGGCCCGACGGATCCTGAAGGGAGACGAGGATCAGCTGGGCGGTTTTATGTATCATATGACGGATGTACCGGGAAATTGCGGACGGATCAACTATATAACGGCTCACGACGGTTTTACCATGGCCGATCTGGTGTCTTACGACCAGAAGCACAATGAGGCCAACGGCGAGAACAACCGGGACGGCAGCGATTACAATTTCAGCTGGAACTGCGGCGCGGAGGGCAGGACCCGGAAGAAGAAGGTCATGGAGCTGCGCCGCAGGCAGCTGCGCAACAGTATGGCCATGCTGTTTCTGGCAGCGGGCACTCCTATGCTGCTGGCAGGGGATGAGGCAGGCAACAGCCAGGAAGGCAACAACAACGTGTATTGTCAGGACAACCCCATGGCCTGGGTCCAGTGGAGCAATGCTTCCTATAAGAACCTCAGGGAGTTTGTCAGACAGCTCATCGCTTTCCGGCGGGAACATCCCGTCCTGCACCCCAGATATAAGCTGCAAACGACAGATCTGACAGGCTGCGGATTTCCGGAATTTTCCTTCCACGGTTCCAAAGCCTGGTATGCGGAGCCGAATAACTATAACCGCCATATAGCCATGATGTACTGCGACGCCAGGCCGAACGGTGCAAAAGGAGAGAAGCAGGCCGGCACTTTTGATCTCGACATGATCTATGTGGCGTACAATTTCCACTGGGAGCCCCATACGTTTGCTCTGCCCAGGCTTCGCGGAGCCATGGTGTGGGCCATGAAGATGGATACCAATGAAGAAGAGTCCATGGTGCCCGATGAAGAACTGAAGCCTCTGCCGGCCTGTATGGCCGGGGGAACCTGGCAGGTGTCCGCGGCGCCCAGATCAGTAGTCATGCTGGTAGGGATCAGAGGAGAGTAAGTATGTCGGCGTTTGTACTGAAAGTGATCGCCCTTGTGTCCATGACCATCGATCATATCGGAGCAGTGTTTTATTACCGCGATCCCCAACTGTTCAGGTGGTTTCGGTACGCGGGACGGCTGGCGTTCCCCATTTATTGTTTCCTGCTGGTGGAAGGCTTTTACCATACCAGGAGCAGGTGGAAATACCTGGGCCGTCTGGCAGTGTTTGCCGTTATCAGCGAGCCGTTTTTTGATCTGGCGTTTCAGCGGAGCTGGTTCAGCATGGCCGACCAGAACGTGTTCTTTACACTTGCCCTGGGGCTGGCTATGATGATGGTGCTGGAACGGTTCGGCAGCAGATGGTGGGTATGGGAAGCGGCCCTGCTGGGCGCGGTCTTTGCGGCGTGCCTGCTGAGCGTGGATTATACCTATAAAGGGATCCTGTTCATTTTTGCGTTTTTTGTCCTGCGGCAGTACAGGCCGTGGAATTTTGCGGCGGTGGGAGTCGTTGATCTGCTCCTGTTTGATCGGATCCGTATGAAGATCCGGGGCTTCACCATGCCGGAGGTACAGATCGGAAAATTTGACACATTGTACATTCAGGATGCGGGAATACTTGCGTTGCCGCTTTTGGCGTGCTACAATGGAGAGCGTGGAAAATATTCCCTGAAATATTTCTTTTATGTCTGGTATCCCCTGCACCTGTTTATCCTGGCGATGATCC
>CANQHX010000029.1 GCA_947623905.1 uncultured Lachnospiraceae bacterium | reverse complement strand
GCAGGTCGTTTACAAAGTGCTTTAGGTAGGCTTCGTGAGGAAGCCGCTGGGTTTTCTGCTGATCTGCCTTGCTGATGATCTCCTGGTGTTTGGTTTTGTTGGTAAAGAATGTTTCATTGAGGTATCCGGTGGGGCCGTGGACTTTTGTGAATTCGTAAGCATATATGGATTTCATCTGCACTTCGATCACTTCAAGGTACTGAAGGAGGATGTGTCTGAGTTCATGGTCAAAATGGTAGATATCGATGATGTTCTGGAATGTGGCAGATTTGGAGAAAACGTCATTTTTGCGGAGTGTCAGGGAATATCCGCTGATGCGGTAGTAATTGTTGCGCAGCAAAAAATCCCTGGCCTGTGCTTCATCATTGATGGTGAGACCACGGGAACGGAGGATATCCAGTTGTTCTTCAACCGTTTTGAAACCTTTATCTGACATAGTTAATTCTCCTTAAAAAACAAAACGCCCTCAAGTGTGCATGCGTTTCCACAGAGGCCTGAGGGAGATGTTAATTATATATTAGCATAAAGCATGAAATTGTCAAGATAAATGGAAAGGATTTTCAAAATTTCAGGTGGTTGGAATGGGAAAGATTTTATCAAAATTATTCAGAGGCAGCGACGCTCCACAAGACGGCAGTGTATTCGTGCGTGAGGATCTTGCCGGAGGCGGGGTTGCCGCTGCAGTTTTACAGGTATAATGGAGATGACAACTCCACTCTTCCTTCTGCGGTGCGTTTTGCTGGGGATCATTAAAAGCCCACTGTTTAAGGGGATATATCTGCAGATAAAATTTAAAAGTCAGCAATTCATCTGGTAAAGGTATTGAATAGCAAAGAGAAAGTATTGTATAATGTCCATGAGCATTAGCTCTTTTGTATTTTGGATGTTTGGTCACTGACATTATACACGAAAAGTAAAGTCAATGCTCATTTTTTGTAGATTTCTCTTAAATTCAAGGTTTTATTAAGGTTTTGCAATAAAAAACAGGTGGTTTTTGATGTCATCTTTATATATTAGAGGAGAGTTTTGTGAAAGCGCTTTTTGAATTTTTTTTTACAAATAAATTGTCTTTTATTTTAGTATTAATCTCATTTTTTGTTTTTATCGCCATCTTTTTGGTCATGAGATTAAAATATCCGTATCAAAGTGCAAAAAAGCACGGCTTTACTATTGCAAGTATTGCATTATTTATTGCCGTCGTTTACGGGATAGATATGTATGCGCATTTTACAGAGCTTCAGGCTTGGCTTGGAATCGCCGATAATATATTGAGCGGAGCAATATTCGCAATTTTATGCATTGTATTCTGGAAAATGGAAAACAGAATAAAAATTCGTTTTGAAGATGCAGAAAAATTAAGACAGGATTATGACATTCTTGCCGATAAATACGATAAAGATGATCTGATCAAAGCGACCAATCGAGACGGCAGCGTTATAAAATACCCTATTATTAACTTGGGCACAGGAGTAATACCGCTTGGTCAGAATTACAATAGACAAATACTGATTAAGGATGACCAGCATGATTATTATACTCTTCCACAATTAATAATAAATAATTATTCGGATATTTTTTCTGTGCATGAACTACCAAATATTTACAACAACCTGAACATTCGCGTAAAATCAATGCGATTAAACAATAATATACTGGAATTAAATACGATGAGAACGACATTTTTTGATTCATTGGTTACAAACAGAGCCGCCGACTATAATTTTGCGGAAGGCCTTTCCGTTAGGGAATTATATGAGACGGGACCGAGAATGCTGCCGCTTGAAAAATCAAAATTATCCAATCATCTTGGATTTAATGGATTTGTGGAATCCGATGACGGATATATTGTGTTTGTAAAAAGATCGCTTGGAGTATCTATAGGAAAACAAACTTACGGTGACAGCATAGGAGCATCAATGAAAACAAAATATGCTCTAAACGATGATGGCGATCTGACTTATCCTGGATTACGCAAGGCAATAATATCGGAAATTCACGATGAACTTAAAATAGATGATAAAGATATAGATCTGAATACATTTAGTATCATTGCAGCATACAGAGACTGTGTAGAATGCGGCAAACCGCAGTTGCTGGTATATGTAAAAGCATCAATAACAGCTAAGGAAATAAGTTCAAATTTCAAAAAGAAACTAAAAGAAAAATATAATTTAGTAAAGAAGCCCAGCAAAAGGCAGCGCAAAGAATTAAAAACGCTTGAAGATGGGAAAAAACTTATTTGGGTACATAAGAATGATCTAAGAGAAAATATTATTTATTACTATGATGGCATTAAAATAGACAAGTTGTCAAAAGAGGGATTTCTTTCAGTTGTTAATGGTAAGATGAAAACAACGGCTATACATTTTTTAAAAATGGTTCCATCTGCTTCAGCAACGGTTTTCATTTTAAGAGAAATGTTAAAATTACCTAAGATCATTGAATCATATATTTGCGGCAAATATAAAAATCAAGATCTTTGTGAAGACGGACTATTCATAAATTCAAATATCATTGCTGTAATTGATGGTGTTACAGCAAAAGGTAACATGAAAATTGATGATAAAACGACAGGCAGATTTGCCATGGAAGTTATAAAAAAAACTTTGGAAAAGGGCGTCCCTACAGGATCACCGACTGTTTTTTTCTCTGCGCTTAACGATGCATTGAAAAATTCATTATGCAGTTATTTAAAATATACGGATAAAGATCTGCCCCGTGCGTCAATTATTGCATATATAATTGATAAAAGTGAGATTTGGTCCTACGGTGATTGTAACTGCATTGTAGGTAACGATTATTTTTCACATAAAAAATAATTGACGTTGTACTTGGAAATAAACGTGCGGCTGTTATTGAAAAAGAACTTGCGGCTTCCGATGTGACATTAGATTTGTCAGAAAATGATATCGGACGAGATGCGATCATGAAGGATCTGCTTGATCAGTTCAAGTATGAGAATATTCATACAATTGTAGACGGAAATGATTATGGATATCCGGTCTTAAACGGGAAATCTATCTGTGAAGATATGATAGCTGTACATAAAGTACCAAAAGATACTATCGTTGTTTTAGCATCAGACGGTTATCCTGTCCTTAAGCCAACATTAAACGAGAGTGAGGAAGAACTTGAAAAATTGATTGAAACAGATCCTTACTGCTTCAAAATATATAAAAATACAAAAGGACTAGCAGCCGGTTGCCTGAGCTTTGATGATAGAACATATATCAGATTTTCGGTATAAGCAATCACTTCCGAGAGAAAGCAGGGAGTAAATTACATTATAATTTGCTGTAATTATCCATTTTGAATATACCGCTTCGTGACAACAGCGTTTATTCATACAGATGCTATAGCGGGATTACTTCTATATGGAGCGGAAATAGCGGACATAAGTAATGGATGCGGGGGGAATATGTTTATTGTGGAAGAATAGAGCTTGTTATAAGCCTTATACAGAATTCCAGCCGGGAGAGGACGGAGTTCAACGTAAAGTATGGATGTTCCCTATTCGTCCAGTACCGGATAATGATGTAAAGAAGCCAGCTATGTTTGTATTTAAGGATATGGAAGATTTTAAAAAACATGGGAAAGATGGTTAAGCATAAAGCGTTTGGAGAAGGAAAAATTATTGCGATAGAGGGAAAATCTATAGCTATTGAGTTTGAGAAGGTTGGATTAAAGAAAGTGGGGTACGAATTATCAATGGATTGTTTTTGGTGCGAAGTGATGGAAGGAGATCTTAAGCTTTTAGAGGCATCAGATGCAAAATGGCTAGGGAGAGATGAACTTGATAGTGTACAGTGGCTTCCGGCCGACAGAGAGTTTGTAAATGGATTAGCAATACGTATACAACAGGAGGTTTAATTATGGGAATGTTTGGTAAACTTGGTGTTCTAGGAGGGGGATTATTTGATAATGGTCCTAGCATAAAAGAGAAGATAGAAATGCTTTTTACCGATGTAGAAACTGAAGGAAAGAAGCAGGGATACGCTAGAGCTGCAAAAGAATATGAGGCTGCGTATCGCGAGATAGAAAGAGAGTTCAAAGAAACAAAAGAACTAATCGAAAATCAAAAAAATGCATATGGAGATCAGGCTTATCAATTCATTGAAAGATTAGAAGCACTTGAAAAACAAAAGGAAGCATTACAAAAACAGATAAACTCGAAGATTAATGATATATCAAAAAAATATAATATTCCGGCCGGAGAAATTAGAGAACCTATGGCTACGGGAGCGGCGATTGGACTTGCAACGATTGGTATTTTCGGGATGATTTATTCATATAAAGAGAAGAAACTTCGTCAGGCGGAACAACGTGGTTATGCTGAGGCAAAGGAATTATATGAAACAAAAATTCAAAAACTTAAAGATGAACTACATAGACTGAAGGAAAATGGAAATAGCGAAATAAAAACGCTTCTTAATCAGATATCACAGATTTTAAATGCAATAGCGGAGGAGGAAATGCAAATCGCAGAACTCAAAATATTGCTTTAAGGAGGTCTTGATTTGAAAAGTAGTAATTTTAGAAAACAAATTGGCGCCACACTTTCTGACATTGATGATACGGTTAATGATCTTCAGAGAGGGGCTGAAGAAACCGTACGCGTCAGAAATGTAGTAGAAAATACTAAGGAAATATTGGATGACTTAGATGAGCAATTTTGTAAGAAAACTGGGCTTACAAAAGTTGATATGGTCTTTCTATTTACAGCCATTGGATTACAAATTGCTAGGCAATACTTGCTTACACAATTTCCAGAAAGATTAGATGATCAAACAGCAGCAAAAGGGACACTTGGTCATGGAGAGGAACATTCGGATAGGCATCACAGGTACTATAATCCTTCTTTAGATGAGATAATATCAAATCCTGTTCCGTTCGATGCTAATGTTGGTGCTGATGGGGCATTGAGTGGTGGTGGAAAAATGGGGCATAGAGTTACTGCGATTGGCCATGATCCAATTTTAGGTTTAATTTTTGGGACTGCTAATATTGCAACATCTACTTTAACTACTATGACATTTGATTCATATCATATTTCTACAAATGCCAATAAGCGTGATTATTTTAGGAACCGTGCGCGTACTGATATGGTGATTGGATATACTGTAGATAAAATGTTAAATCAAGGTATGGAAGGTAAAACAATTGTTGCGATGTCACTTGTTAAAGAGATTATTCATTTGAGGTCTGATATCAATACAAAACATAGTTTGCCTCTTCCTATTATTTCCACTGTAAATCCCAAAATTGCCTCAGAACTTGCCTCTTATGGTTTTGATATGGCAAATGTAGTTACTGTTGGAAAACAAGCTTCATATGCTATGCTGATTAATTCTATGATTGCGATGATACATGGACTTTTCTTTGATGGAGACAGCAAAATGGATAAAAAGCTTTATGAAGTCAGAACGAGAAAAATATTGAGCTATTCAAACTTGGTAGCGACTTCAAGTAATATTGCAGTGGTTGCCATTACAAAAGATATGAAAAAACTAGATCTGGGTGGAATAGCTGTTACGATTTATAGATTGATAACTGACGCAGCGTTTATTAGGCAGGTAAAAGAAGAGTTTATCTTTGGTAGTTATAAAGATGTGATTATGGGAGACTATTTATGCTAATATGACAGTAGGAGTGTAAGGAAATATATGAAAAAGATTGAAGGTTCACCTAAGAGTTTGAAGCAACTTCTGCAAAATACAAAGTATTCTATTCATTACTATCAGCGGGAATATATGTGGCAGAGGAAGCATATTGAGGAACTGATTGACGACCTGACGTCGGAGTTTTTGGATTACTATGATCCCGGTGACAGCCGTCAGAAGGTGCAGGATTATGGCGCTTATTTCATGGGTTCCATCGTTCTTGCCGGGAGAGAGAATGCCATTATCGATGGACAGCAGAGATTTTCCTCACTTACCCTTCTGCTGATGTATCTCAATAATCGGCTGCGCACGCTTGGTCAGAGTTATAGTATGATTGAGCAGATGATCTTCTCTGAGGCATATGGTACGAAGTCCTTTAATATCAATGTTGAGGATCGGTCGGAATGCATGAATGCGATCTTCAATGACCAGTCGTTCGACACGACCGATGTTGGAGAATCTGTGAAAAACCTATATGACAGATACAACGATATCATTGACGTTTTTCCAGCTGATGATATTACGGATGATATGCTTTTACATTTCTGCGATTGGCTGGCTGAGAAGGTATTTTTCATTGAGATCGTAGCGACTACAGAGCAGGATGCTCATAAGGTTTTTGTGACCATGAATGATCGTGGCCTGAGTTTGACTTCGACGGAAATGCTGAAAGGATATCTGCTTTCTGAGATTAAAGATGACATCAAGCGCGAAAAACTCAATGATATATGGAAAGACAAAGTCCTCTCTCTTAAGAAAGATGATGATAAGGGTGATGAGACATTTATCAAGGCATGGCTGAGAGCACAATACGCCGAGACTATTCGTGAAACAAAAGCCGGTGCCGTAAATCAGGACTTTGACATCATTGGTGGTTCTTTCCATAAGTGGGTACGTGATGAACGCGATAAGCTGGGTCTTGCCACTACGAATGATTTTGAACTCTTTATCATGAAATTCTCGAAGTTCGCTGATGCCTACAGAAAAATCCGCGAGGCGGAGATAATTTTCGCGGAAGAGACAAAATACATATATTACAACGCACAGGTAAATTTTACGCTTCAACCGCAGTTGTTGCTGGCACCGATCTGTTATGAGGATACATGGCCGGTTATCAATGAAAAAATGAATCTGGCTGCCCGGTTTATTGATTTGTTGATTACAGCCAGAGTGACAAACTATAAGTCTGTTGACTATAGTACCATTAAAAACTATATATTCAACGTGACAAAAAATATCCGGCGTTGCTCTGTTGATGACCTGAAGACCCGTCTGAAGGCTCAATATGAAAACCTTTCTTATGATCCGGCAGTGGCGTTTCCAGAATTGCGTTTGAACAGCTTTACCAAAAAGTACATCAAGAATATGCTTGCCCGCATCACCAGCTATATTGAGGAGCAGACCGGTGTTGCTTCAAACTATTGCAATTACATGAATACGCAGACAAAGAATCCATTTGAAATCGAGCATATCATCACGGATCACTACGAATGGTTCACCAGTGAATATGCGGATCAGGAGGAATTCAGACGCTGGAGGAATAGCGTCGGAGCACTGCTGCTCCTGCATAAGAGTATTAATGCCAGCCTGAATGACTCCAAATATGATTACAAGCTCTCGAAGTATTGCTCTAATGAAGGAAATATCTACACAGAGTCACTTGGCTATCAGGCATACCAGAACAATCCGAAGTTTAAGAAATTTATTGCCGACAACAGTCTTAGCTTTAAGCCTTATGCACAATTCGGTAAAATAGAAATCACAGAACGGATTCAGCTTCTTATGCAGCTGGTAAATTTGGTATGGAATACGGAGATGTTCACCTAATGGAGCTCTTAGAAGATGTTTTTATTCGCTGTAGCTGATGCAGAAAATAACAGGAACACACAACGAAGGATTTGATTTTGTATCTTTTGTGTATAATCGCGGCGAAATATGAAGGAGAAGAAAAGTATGCGGTTGCTGGCGCATATTACCAATGATAATGGAATTATAAAAGAACAGGATTTGTCCGAACATTGCATGCAGACAGCTGTGTATGCATCTGAAAATGTGGGAGAAAGATTTCATAACTGTGCGTATTTGACTGGCCTGATTCATGATATGGGAAAAGCCAAGAAGGAATTTGTAGATTATATTGAAAAAGGTTTCAGTGGGGAGCCTGTGAAAAAAGGCAGTATCAATCATACGTTTTCTGCGGTGATTTACCTTCTGGAAGCATACCATGAAATGTCGTCTGATAAGTGGAGCAAACTGACTTCTGAAATAATTGCGTTTGCAGCAGGTTCCCATCACGGTATGTTTGACTGTATAGATCTGAATGGGAACAATGGGTTTTGGCACCGGCTGGAAAAGAATCGGGAAGAACTGTGTTATCACGAAGCAGTTTCTAATTTTTTCTCTCAAGTTGTCTCGGAAAGAGAGCTTGATGCTTTTTTTCAGAAGGCCGTTAATGAGATCCGGGATTTTTTTAATGAAGCGGTAGATACATATGACAAAATATCCGAACGTGTTTTTTTTCAGGTGAGCATGTTGGCGCGGCTGCTCTTGTCTTCTGTCATTTATGGTGACAGAAGGGATACGAGAGAATTTATGGAACAGAGGAAGCGCAAAGAGCAGGCCGTTAAGTGGGAAGAATATGAAGCGTATTTTGAGAGCAAAATGAATGATTTTTCTTCAGACTCTCCGCTCAATAAAGTCAGAGGTGAAATTTCAGATCAATGCAGGAAATTTGCGGAAAGGGAAAGTGGGATTTATCGGTTAAACATCCCTACCGGGGCCGGAAAGACCCTTTGTGGACTTCGGTATGCCATTTCCCATGCCCGAAAGTATAAAAAGAAAAGGATCATCTTTATCATTCCTCTGTTAAGTGTTTTGGATCAAAATGCGAAGGAGATACGGAAATATGTTCCATGTCCTGAACAGGTACTTGAGCATCATTCAAATGTGATACGGGAAAAGGATGGTTTATTGCAGACGGAAGAAATGGATCCCTATGAAATGCTGACGGAAAGCTGGAATGCACCAGTTGTTATCTCTACTCTGGTACAGTTTTTAAATATCCTGTTTGATGACAAGACGTCAGCTGTGGGCAGAATGCAGGCACTGTGCGACAGCGTTATAATAATGGATGAAATTCAATCTCTTCCGAAAAAGACAACAATGATGTTTAATATGGCATTGAATTTTCTGCAGCAGTATTGTAACACTACCATTGTTTTGTCTTCTGCTACTCAACCCTGCTTTGAAGAATTGAGATGGCCGCTACATTTTGCTCCAGATCCCGATATGGTACAGTTGAAGGAGAAGCAGCTTCAGGTGTTCAAACGTGCTGAGATAAAAGACTGCACGGATCCCACGGGAATGGATTTTGAAGAATGTGCCGCGTTTTGCGGCGATCTGATGGAGAATCATGCGTCTCTTTTGCTGATCTGCAATACCAAAAAGGAGGCACGGATCCTATACGGGTTTCTTCGGCAGCAGGCAGATATATGGGGTTGGGATGTGTTTCATCTGTCCACCTCTATGTGTCAGAAACACAGGTTGAATGTAATGACAGATCTGGAGAGTGAATTATCTTTGATCCAGAGTGAATATCAAACGGGTCAAATCCAACACAAACTGATCTGCGTTTCCACACAGCTAATGGAGGCCGGTATTGATCTGTCTTTTCAATGTGTGGTACGGGTTATGGCCGGTATCGATAATCTTGCACAGGCTGCAGGAAGATGCGACCGCAGCATGGAATACGGAGGAACGGGAAAGGTTTATCTAATCCGTCTTAAAAATGAAAACTTGAACATGCTGCCGGATATTGTAAATGCACAGGACAGTACTGTTCATGTGTTGGAGTTTTTAAAACGATCCGGGGACAAGTCCTATATTGGAATGGAAGCTGTAAGAAGATTTTATGAGAGCTTGTATGAGGAAACCAAACAGGAGATCTGGTACCCGGTAAAAACAGGCGGATTTGAAACAACGGTATATCTCGCAAAGTTACTGGCGAATCAAAATAAAAATGGAGATTATAAGGAAAACAGGGCGTATGTTCTGCATCAGCCTTTTAAGACGATTGGTCATAAATTTGAAGTGTTTGATCAGGATACTACAGATGTTTTGGCGCCCTACGGAGACGGAAAAGCTTTGATCCAACGAATATGGGATATGCAAGAGGAGTACAGGGAACCAAAGGTTTATAAGCAGATTTTGCGTCAGGCAAGGCCATACATGATCAGCCTGTTTGAGTGGCAGAAAGATCGGTTGACAGAAACCGGACTGCTTTACTCTGCGCTGGAAGGTCGTCTGCTGATACTGGATGAAAGTGCCTACGACGGGCAATGCGGTCTGACGGAGGTAAAAGAACGCCCAGTTAAAGATTTTGTGATTTAATGGAAAGTGCAGAATGGAGGCAAAAATGAAGTACAGAAATTCCGTAGAATTTGAGGTGGTCGGAGAATATGGGCTCTTTTCTGATCCGGTGACTCGCGTCGGAGGCGAAAAATTCAGCTATCAGATTCCCACATATGAAGCGTTGAAGGGCATTTTGCAGAGCGTATACTGGAAACCGACGCTGATATGGATTATTGATGAGCTGCGCGTTATGAATCCTATACAGACGGAAACAAAAGGGATACGGCCCATCAGATTTTTCAGTGATGAAAATGATCTTTCCTATTACACTTACTTGAAGGACTGCCGTTACTGCGTGCGCGCGCATTTTATTTGGAACGAGAACAGGCCTGAGCTGGCGGAAGACCGCAACGAGAACAAGCACCACAATATTGCGAAGCGGATGATAGAGCGAGGCGGTCGCAGGGATATTTTTCTCGGTACCCGGGAATGTCAGGGATATGTAAGACCCTGCGTGTTTGACGAAGGGGAAGGTTTTTATGACAATATTCCTGAGATGGATTTCGGCATGATGTATCATGGGATTACTTATGCGGACGAGGCATATTCCGAAGAGACGAGAGGCAGGATGAGTGTGCGTCTGTGGCGCGCGGTGATGAAATACGGTGTCGTAACATTTTTGCCGCCATGGGAGTGTATTCACAGGCCGGTAAGAGAGATGAATATGAAAAAATTTGGCGAAGTATATGGAAATTTTTCATTAGCGGAGGAGGCGCCGGAGTAAATGTCATGGATGAGTCAGTTTTATGCTACATATGAAAAAGCAATGGAATACGGGAGCGATATAGGCGCGGCGATGACTCCTATTGCCCACATGAATGTAAACGCACAACTGGAGGTCACATTAAATCTGCAGGGAGTTTTTTTGGGAGCCAGGAGTATCCCGAGGGAAGATGCGGTTACTCTGATTCCAGTCACAGAAGCTTCGGCGTCTAGAAGTTCCGGAATAGCGCCCCATGCGCTGTGCGATAATCTTTCCTATGTGGCGGGAGATTTCGAAGTGTATTCGCGGGAGCGGGGAAAGAAAAACGGACCACGGGCCAGATTTGATAAATATATGGATGGCCTGAAAAAATGGGCGGAATCGGATCGGCCCCATCCCAAAGTATGCGCTGTTTATACCTATCTGTCTGGAGAAACGCTGATGTGTGACCTGATTAAAAGCGGGCTTGTAGAACTGGATGAGGATGGAATGTTGTCCGGGAAAAAGATAGAAGGGCAGTCATATGAAAAGGCTATGGTTCGTTTTCGAATAGCAGGATCTGAACCTGGACGGGATGGCACATGGGCGGATCCTTCTCTCATAGAGGCATATACCCGATATTATCTGGAGCATCAACAGGGAGAAGAAACACTTTGTTATTTTACTGGAAAAAAACAAGTGGCGACAAAAAATCATCCTAAAGGAATCGTGGCGGCAAGCTATGGTGCCAAGCTGGTGTCGGCCAATGATGAGCGGGGATTTACTTATCGGGGTAGATTTCAGAATGCGGAGCAGGCTTGTGCGCTCAGCTATGAAGCTTCTCAGAAAATTCATGGTGCATTGACCTGGCTTGCAAAAAACCAAGGAGTTTTTATCGGGACAAGGGTTAAACGGACATTTATATGCTGGAATCCAAATGGTAAGAAAGTGCCGGACATTTTTAAAGAATTTGGACTGGAATCTGAGGAACCAGATGTGCAGGAACCTGCTTATTACAAACGAAAACTGATCAGGATTTTTCAGGGTTACCGGGAGCAGTTTGACAGAGAAGATACAGTCGTTATTATTGGCCTAGACGCCGCCACAACAGGCAGGCTCTCCATTACTTATTACAACGAAATGCCAGCATTTGATTTCCTGGATAGGACCATAGATTGGGGAAATACCTGCAGATGGTTTTATTTGAAATTCAATGAAAAAAAGAAACCATTTTATCAGGTAGAAACACCGCTGTTTCGCAGGATCGTGGAATATGCTTTTGGCCGGGAGCGGGAAAAATTCGTGGAAGTGGACGACAGGGTCCTGAAAGAGCAAGTTCAGCGGCTTTTGAAGTGCATGCTGGAAGGACAGCCTTTTCCAACAGATATCATGCAGGCGCTTGTGATCCGTGCGTCTACACCCCTTGCCTATTCTAATGGAAACAGAGAAAAAGTTTTGTCAACGGCATGTGCCGTGATTTCAAAATATTACAGTGACAGAAAATGGAAAGGAGATTGGGAAGATATGAAATTGGATCTGGAAAACAGGGACAGAAGCTATTTGTTTGGGCGACTGCTGGCAATTTATGAGAAAGTGGAGCGTGCAACTTATGAGGACGAAACAAGAGATCCAAATGCGATCCGGCTACAGTCGGCGTATGTAAATCATCCTATGCAAACCTGGAAAATCTTAAATGATCTTCTGACGCCTTATTTTCAAAAGTTAAAACCGGGCTCCAGAGAACATTACAGAAGGTTGATCAGCGAGATAACAGAGCAGATTTTGGAGGAGGATGAAAGAAAGTTAAACCAAAGACTGAAAGAAACTTATCTATTGGGCTATTATCTGCAGAGGGCAGAGTTATATAAAAAGAAAACATCTCAAAAGGAGGAAACAGGAAATGAGTAATTTGCAGAACAAAATTGATTTTACGGTGCTGGTAAAGGTGACAAATGCAAATCCCAACGGGGATCCCCTTAATGGAAACCGTCCCCGCATTACCTATACGGGTCAGGGAGAGATTTCCGATGTATGTATCAAAAGAAAAATCAGGAACCGATTACAGGATATGGGGGAGGCATTGTTTGTACAGTCGGCGGATCGCAGCGATGATGGCTTTTCTTCTCTGAGTGAGAGAGCGTCCGCGACCATTCGCGAATTCAAATCAGTGGATGACTATGCAAGGCAGGCCTGCGAAAAATGGATCGACGTGCGTGCTTTTGGCCAAGTGTTTGCCTATAAGAGCAAAGACAAGAAAGAGGGTGTTTCTGTAGGCGTCAGAGGACCGGTGTCGATTCACCAGGCTATCAGTTGTTCTCCGGTGGATATCAACAGCATGCAGATCACTAAAAGCGTGAACGGAGAACCGTCGGAGGGAAGAAGCTCGGACACTATGGGCACCAAGCATTTTGTGGAGTTTGGATTTTACAGGATCAAAGGCTCTGTCAATGTGCAGCTTGCAGAAAAGACAGGCTTTTCCGAGGAGGATGCGGACAAGCTGAAGGAAGCTCTGCGCACATTGTTTGTCAATGACGCTTCCGCAGCAAGACCGGATGGTAGTATGGAAGTGGTAAGCGTATACTGGTGGAGACACAATAACAAGATTGGACAGTATTCCGCTGCAAAGGTACATGATTCTCTGAAGATTTCTTTGAAAGAGGGTGTGGCGATACCGTCGGATGTCGCAGACTATGAGATTAGGTTGGAAAATCTGCCGGGGCTGGAACCGGAGATTCTGCAGGGAATGTAAAGAATATGTATACAGAAGGCGAATATCTGATGCTTTCAGGCCTGCAGCATTTCGCGTATTGCAGGAGGCAATGGGCACTGATCCATATTGAGCAGCAATGGCAGGAAAATGAGCGGACGGTGGACGGGCAACTGTTCCATAAAGTGGCCCATGACAAAGAAAAAATAGAAAGTCGTGGGAATCTGCTGATTACCAGAGGTTTGCATATCCGGTCGTCGGTTCTGGGTATGTCTGGAGTCTGCGATGTGGTGGAATTTCACCGGTCAAAGGATGGAATTTCACTGGCAGCGCGGGAAGGACTTTGGCAGCCATATCCGGTTGAATACAAAAAAGGAGCGCCGAAGGAACACAATGCGGATGAACTGCAGCTTTGTGCTCAGGCAATCTGTTTGGAGGAAATGCTTTTGTGTCATATTCCAGAAGGAAGTCTGTTTTATGGGGAGATCCGCAGGCGGGTTGTTGTGGAATTTACACAGATACTTCGAGAAACTGTTTGCGATATGGCAGAAGAAATGCACGAACTATGGCGGAAAGGATATACACCGAAAACCAAACCCCAAAAAGGGTGTAACGCCTGTTCGCTGAAGGATATCTGCATACCGGCACTTGGGAAAACATCGGTGTCCTCGTATATTGATAAGTGCATTGCAGGAGGAACGACGTGCGGAAACTGTTGAATACTTTGTTTATTACAAATGAAAACGCATATCTTTCTCTGGAAGGGGAGACGGTGTGTGTCAAAATTGGCAGTCAAAAGGCGGCGCAGTTTCCCTTGCATACCTTGGAAGCAATCCTGTGTTTTTCTCATAATGGTGCTACGCCTGCACTTATGGGAGCCTGTGCCAAAAGAGGCGTAATGCTTTCATTTTTCAATCCATATGGAAGATTTCTCTGCAGAGTTGCGGGAGAAAACAGAGGAAATGTTCTGCTGAGGAAAAAGCAGTATCGTATTTCAGAAGACAGGGAAGCCAGCTGTCAGATTGCAAAAAATATGATCCTTGGTAAAGTGTATAATGGCCGATGGAGCATAGACAGAACATTACGGGATCACAGGTTAAGAGTAGATGCAGAACGTTGTGAGAAAGCCATTCAGTATCTGACGAATGCAATGGATAAAATAAGAACAGAAACCAATCTGGATTCTCTGCGCGGTTTAGAAGGTGAAAGTGCATCTGTTTATTTTGGGGTATTTGATGCGCTGATCTTAAATCAAAGAGACGGATTTTCCTTTCACGGGCGAAATAAAAGACCACCACTGGATAATGTAAATGCAATGCTCTCGTTTGGGTATACTTTATTGGCTAATGAATGCGCAGGGGCACTGGAGGGTGTGGGACTGGATTCTTATGTGGGTTTTCTACATCGTGACCGGCCGGGAAGAAAATCTCTGGCGCTGGATCTGATGGAGGAGTTGCGAGCCGTGATGGTAGATCGTTTTATATTGACGCTGATCAATAACCGGCAGATGCAAAAAGAACATTTTCACAAAACTGAAAGCGGAGCCGTGGTATTTACAGAGGATGGAAAGAAGAAATTCCTTACTGCCTGGCAGGAGCGAAAAAGAGAACAGATCACACATCCGTATCTGAAGGAAAAGATAAGTTGGGGATCAGTGCCCTATGTGCAGGCCCTTCTGCTAGCCCGTTATCTGCGGGAAGATATGGATGGGTATCCACCATTTTTGTGGAAATGACCCGATTTAAAAACACCGATATTAAAACGCGTTTATTTATACGAGGAGAATAAAATGTTGGTACTTGTCACATATGATGTAAATACAGAAGACGGCAAAGGAAGGACTAGGCTAAGAAAGGTCGCAAAACAATGCGTGAATTATGGACAGCGGGTACAAAATTCTGTATTTGAATGTGTATTGGATCCGGGACAATGTAAATTGCTAAAGGCAAAGCTGTTGGAAATCATAGATCAGGAAAAAGACAGTCTGCGGTTTTACTATCTGGGAAATCAATACAGGAATAAGATTGAGCATTATGGAGCTAAAGAAGTGTTTGATCAGGAAGGCGTGATCATTATTTAGTGCGAGCCATGAGCAAACAGAAAGTGACGTGAGGTTCGCACGAAATAATAAGCGAATTTGAGATGTTTTAAGGTGTCGTAAGCGTGAAGTTTGGAGAAATTAATATCTTATAATTTTTGTCACAAATTTATTTTCTTAGATTTAAAGTATTTTATGTCAAAACTATACAAAAAATACAATGTCATTTTGTACAGTTTTGCTGTCGCTCCCTTCGCGGGAGCGAGGATTGAAATTCTCGCTTGTTTAATAGCGTTGTGCTCCGTCTTGTCGCTCCCTTCGCGGGAGCGAGGATTGAAATTATGTATCATGACGCAGATGTACTTGATGACGGCAGGTCGCTCCCTTCGCGGGAGCGAGGATTGAAATCTGATTTGCTTACTTGGTTTCGGCTATCTGCCAATTGTCGCTCCCTTCGCGGGAGCGAGGATTGAAATCCCTCAGGGGGTATCGAGTACGTCCTTTTTTCGGTCGCTCCCTTCGCGGGAGCGAGGATTGAAATCATGTACGTGTACTCTGAAATAAACATCGCATCATTGTCGCTCCCTTCGCGGGAGCGAGGATTGAAATCGAAATAAACATCGCATCATTGGCAAAATTAACAGTCGCTCCCTTCGCGGGAGCGAGGATTGAAATTACAATCATTCGTCCACCTCATCATACCAATCATCGTCGCTCCCTTCGCGGGAGCGAGGATTGAAATCTGATTTGCTTACTTGGTTTCGGCTATCTGCCAATTTGTCGCTCCCTTCGCGGGAGCGAGGATTGAAATATCAAAAAAGGACAGCCGGGACAACAAACCCGACGTCGCTCCCTTCGCGGGAGCGAGGATTGAAATAGCTTCTTGACTTTACAAAGCATAAAAAACACCGTCGCTCCCTTCGCGGGAGCGAGGATTGAAATGGGCTTGCTTGCGTGGTCTGTATTCGTCTGGGCGGTCGCTCCCTTCGCGGGAGCGAGGATTGAAATGATATGCATCTCATCAATTAAAAATATGACGCCAGTCGCTCCCTTCGCGGGAGCGAGGATTGAAATGGCTATCTGCCAATTTTGTTTTGCTCGTTGCTCTGTCGCTCCCTTCGCGGGAGCGAGGATTGAAATTTGTTCTAACGGTATTACTTATCCTGTTAATGGTCGTCGCTCCCTTCGCGGGAGCGAGGATTGAAATCTTGCACCTTCCGGGCGATCAGGTCGTGCAGATATGTCGCTCCCTTCGCGGGAGCGAGGATTGAAATTCCGACTTATGGTAATAAGCAGTATCCTGCTGGGTCGCTCCCTTCGCGGGAGCGAGGATTGAAATAGGTTATCTGCCAATTTTGTTTTGCTCGTCGCTCTTGTCGCTCCCTTCGCGGGAGCGAGGATTGAAATACTATGCTTTGTAAAGTTAAAAAGTTTGTCTCTGGTCGCTCCCTTCGCGGGAGCGAGGATTGAAATCTTGCACCTTCCGGGCGATCAGGTCGTGCAGATGTCGCTCCCTTCGCGGGAGCGAGGATTGAAATTGTACTGGCGTGGAAGTCTTTGACAAGAGTGCATCCGTCGCTCCCTTCGCGGGAGCGAGGATTGAAATTCCTCCCGGATGCGCAGGACTGTCAGGGGAAGCCCGGTCGCTCCCTTCGCGGGAGCGAGGATTGAAATTATCACTGCTTCCCGTAGTTTCCAGCTGGTGCGGTGTCGCTCCCTTCGCGGGAGCGAGGATTGAAATAGATGGCTTACCACTTCTGTGCAGACCATAATTTGTCGCTCCCTTCGCGGGAGCGAGGATTGAAATTCTCATTATGCGTGCGTGGAAGCGAGGTCGGCAGAGTCGCTCCCTTCGCGGGAGCGAGGATTGAAATTTACATGGTTTAGGTTGTCTGCCAATTTTGTGCTGTCGCTCCCTTCGCGGGAGCGAGGATTGAAATAATCCCTTGCGTCACGTAATGTTGATGTTGATATGGTCGCTCCCTTCGCGGGAGCGAGGATTGAAATTTCAGACGCTTTTTGTTCCGGGAGAAGATTTTAGTCGCTCCCTTCGCGGGAGCGAGGATTGAAATAGAATGGCAAGTGATTCCGGAAATTGAGATCACGTCGCTCCCTTCGCGGGAGCGAGGATTGAAATAGTTTTGACGGCGTGACGGGCCTCCCTGTGCAACAAGTCGCTCCCTTCGCGGGAGCGAGGATTGAAATGCTGGATTTTTACAAAGCGGAAAAGAGCGAAGGGTCGCTCCCTTCGCGGGAGCGAGGATTGAAATTGGTACATGACTCTCGTTTTTATGACTCTTTTGATGTCGCTCCCTTCGCGGGAGCGAGGATTGAAATTGATCCCGTTAATTTTGCCAACGATGCCATGTTTGTCGCTCCCTTCGCGGGAGCGAGGATTGAAATTGATCGATGAGATGCACATCGAATTTAACTCGCTGTCGCTCCCTTCGCGGGAGCGAGGATTGAAATTCTCCCTCATCTTGAGGGACAAAATAATCTTATGGTCGCTCCCTTCGCGGGAGCGAGGATTGAAATAGATGGCTTATCGCTTTTGCGCTGAGCGTAATTTGTCGCTCCCTTCGCGGGAGCGAGGATTGAAATTTTTGGTGGGGGTTGCGCAAGGTGGTGCGCATGAGTCGCTCCCTTCGCGGGAGCGAGGATTGAAATCGAAAAGAATATGAGAATAGCGGCGTCGCGTTGATCGTCGCTCCCTTCGCGGGAGCGAGGATTGAAATCGCACCGTCGTCCGTCTTGTACATCTCCACCACTACGTCGCTCCCTTCGCGGGAGCGAGGATTGAAATAAGAGACACAATAAATTTTTCGCGTATCACTCAAGTCGCTCCCTTCGCGGGAGCGAGGATTGAAATAAACCAAATATACACAGAGAAACAAATAAGACCGTCGCTCCCTTCGCGGGAGCGAGGATTGAAATACGGAATACTCCACCACAAAAGAGATGCAGTCTGCCGTCGCTCCCTTCGCGGGAGCGAGGATTGAAATTTGAACTGAACGAAAACCAGCTTCGACTTGTTAAGTCGCTCCCTTCGCGGGAGCGAGGATTGAAATTACATGCGGATGAAGCATTAAAGAATGAGTTTAGTCGCTCCCTTCGCGGGAGCGAGGATTGAAATATACCGATTGACGGAAAAATCCGTGGATTTAATGTCGCTCCCTTCGCGGGAGCGAGGATTGAAATTGGCGGTTTGAAGATATCTAGCTGATCTTGCATGTTGTCGCTCCCTTCGCGGGAGCGAGGATTGAAATTACACAATCCTGAATAAATGCGGAAAGTTTCATTCGTCGCTCCCTTCGCGGGAGCGAGGATTGAAATATACAAGGAAAAAGGAATGGATAAATTGTTGCAGGTCGCTCCCTTCGCGGGAGCGAGGATTGAAATCTCTTGTCGAGGGCAGATATTTTTACTGGTTTGAGTCGCTCCCTTCGCGGGAGCGAGGATTGAAATGGTCGTCTTGCTAAACCGTTTAGGGAGCAGATGTATGTCGCTCCCTTCGCGGGAGCGAGGATTGAAATTGTTGTTTACAGTAATGTGTCTCCTTCTCTCCCTGTCGCTCCCTTCGCGGGAGCGAGGATTGAAATCGAACTTGGATACACAGATGATTGCATTGAGGGTATGTCGCTCCCTTCGCGGGAGCGAGGATTGAAATATATGCGGTGACTGCATGGACTATCTGCCGCAGTTTGTCGCTCCCTTCGCGGGAGCGAGGATTGAAATGATTTAAAGAAAATTGGAGTGGGTGTTATCTTTGTCGCTCCCTTCGCGGGAGCGAGGATTGAAATCACAGCGGGAATATGATTTTGACAAGCTGGAGAAGTCGCTCCCTTCGCGGGAGCGAGGATTGAAATAGAAAAAGCGTTTCTATTGCGTTTTCGTAAACTTGTCGCTCCCTTCGCGGGAGCGAGGATTGAAATTTTTGGTGTAGATATATTATATACCAAAGCAATAAGTCGCTCCCTTCGCGGGAGCGAGGATTGAAATATCAAAACGTCAATAGCAGAAATGGACTTGACGGCGTCGCTCCCTTCGCGGGAGCGAGGATTGAAATTCGGGTGTATGATTTTTAAATGTGCGACAAGGCGGTCGCTCCCTTCGCGGGAGCGAGGATTGAAATAAATGAATGCTTTGCATATAGAGTAGTGGCGGAATGTCGCTCCCTTCGCGGGAGCGAGGATTGAAATGCATATCTTAAAAGGACACCTTGAATTGCAGACCAGTCGCTCCCTTCGCGGGAGCGAGGATTGAAATTGTTGTGGATGCAGATATATCAATGTATGCAAAAAGTCGCTCCCTTCGCGGGAGCGAGGATTGAAATAAATTTTGGCATACAAGATATATTATAATATTAAGTCGCTCCCTTCGCGGGAGCGAGGATTGAAATGGGTCAAGATCTCCGCTGTTGATCCGCTCAACGTCCGTCGCTCCCTTCGCGGGAGCGAGGATTGAAATGTGCGAACTTGATTTGATTTAATTATTCACCCTCGTCGCTCCCTTCGCGGGAGCGAGGATTGAAATTCGAAAGAGGGCAAGGAATGTTACCGGAAAGGCTGTCGCTCCCTTCGCGGGAGCGAGGATTGAAATTGGGAACCTGAAGGCCGTGCAGCAGAAATTAATAGTCGCTCCCTTCGCGGGAGCGAGGATTGAAATTTTTATGCTATCTTTTCTATAACAGCCGAGCGCGGTCGCTCCCTTCGCGGGAGCGAGGATTGAAATATAAGTATCTAAGTTATCATTTAAAATAGCACCAGGTCGCTCCCTTCGCGGGAGCGAGGATTGAAATGGATTCAAGCGGGAGGAGATATTCGTGCACACAGTCGCTCCCTTCGCGGGAGCGAGGATTGAAATATAAAGTGACTGAGCGATATTTAGCGTTTCTTGCGGATGTCGCTCCCTTCGCGGGAGCGAGGATTGAAATTGGTCGTGCAGGTGTGTATACGCCTATGGAGTTAGGTCGCTCCCTTCGCGGGAGCGAGGATTGAAATTTTACTGTAGACCCACTGAACATCAGAGGGTTTTAGTCGCTCCCTTCGCGGGAGCGAGGATTGAAATACATAAAACCTCGTCTTGCCGCTCCCGGAACCGCCGTCGCTCCCTTCGCGGGAGCAAGGATTGAAATTTCCGGGAGATGCCTGCAGAGAAGAGCCGGTACAGGTCATCCCTTCGCGGGAGTGGGGATTGAAATTTAAAACGTATTTTAGCGGTTACGCTTTCCATGGTCGCTCCCTTCATGGGAACGAGGATTGAAATCATGAACACGCCGTATTGGTCCTGCATGATAAGGTCGCTCCCTTCGCGAGGGCTAGGATTTAATTTGACAAAAATGCTTATATGTTTTATTATTATAAAACCGCTTTCTATACGAGAGTGAGTATTGAATGTGTGGCGGGTAATGCGTAAGGTTGTGTGATTAGTGCTTCTTTCATGGGGATGAAGATTGAAATTACACTAAGATGACCAGCTCCGACACCAGTCGTTCCCTTTGTGGGAACGAGGATTGAAATAGTTGTTGGTAAATTTGAAATCGTGTTCCTATGTCATTCCCTTCGCGGGAGCGGGAAATGAGAATGCCCTAATAAAGTATTTGGTGTTTGGTAGAGATATGGAAAAACATAGGAACACTGATTAATTGTATGGGAATATGATCTGGCAACAGATCTTATTTTTTGCTCTGCGAGTCAGATAATGGCGCTGAAATCAGCATTAAAGAAACCTGAGACGGCCAGATGTTTTCACATGACAAAAATCAGGAAAATGTAAGCTTTAGTTGATGGTATATTTGTTTAAAATAGTGTATACTAATAAAACAAAATATACATAAAAAGAGGTAATATTTATGAGTAAAATAATTTTTGCTAATAATCTCAAAAAATTAAGAAAACAAAAAAATCTTACACAAGAGCAATTAGCAGAAAAATGTGGTGTGGCAAGACAAACTATTTCAAAATGGGAGGGGGCATACTGTGAACCTAGAATATCCATGATATTAGTTCTTTGCAAAATTTTTTCATTGTCTGCTAATGAATTATTATATGGAACGAAAACGAATTCAAATTGACTGAGTTTTTTTGTAAATATCCGATATTTTGTTGGGAGTGAAATGTTCTGTTTTTGTGCATTTACTTTCTTATCTGGGTGTATATGAGATTGAAAAATACGGTTGTGATATTATTCCAGATGTGCAATAATTGTTATATTGACAATCTTGTACAAATTTTCACCCCACATTTGGAGGCATAGAGATGATCGACCATATTTCACAAAAATTCACCTTCCGCGCCATCCGTCCGGAAGAGGCGGACCGGGCGGTGGAGATCGAGCAGATCTGCTTTCCGCCCCATGAGGCTTGTTCGGAAAAGCAGATGAAGGACAGGATCCAGGCGGCGCCGGAGCTGTTTCTGGTGGCGGTGGACAGGAAGACGGGAGAACTGGCCGGATTTTTGAACGGACTGTCTACGGATGAGGAAGCGTTTCGGGACGAGTTTTTTACGGACGCGTCCCTCTACGAGCCTGACGGGAAAACCGTCATGCTGTTGGGACTGGACGTGCTGCCGGAGTACCGGGGGCAGGGGCTTGCCAGGGAGCTTATGGCCCGGTATCTGCGCCGGGAGCGGGAACATGGCCGGAAGCTGGTAAAGCTCACCTGTCTGGACGATAAAGTGGCCATGTATGAAAAGATGGGTTTTGTGGATGAGGGACTCTCCGGATCCGTGTGGGGCGGGGAGCAGTGGCATGAGATGTCGGTCGCATTATGAAGATACCATATGAGATCATTCGCTCTGACAGGAAGACCGTGGCTATCCAGATCCGGCCGGGCGGCCGGGTGGTGGTGAGAGCGCCGCGGAGATTTCCCAAAGCGGAGATTGAAAAATTTGTAGCGGAGAAGGAAAACTGGATCCGCAGGCATATGGAGAAAGTACAGTTGGAGCTGGCGGACCGGGAGAGCCGGCCGCCTCTTTCCGCGGAAGAGATACGGGAGCTGGCGGACCGGGCGCGGAAGGTGATCCCGGAGCGGGTAGAGAAATATGCCCGGATCGTCGGCGTCACCTATGGCAGGATCACCATCCGCTGCCAGCGGACCAGATGGGGCAGCTGCAGCAGCAAAGGAAACCTGAATTTTAACTGTCTGCTGATGCTTGCGCCCATGGAGGTCATAGACAGCGTGGTGGTCCATGAGCTGTGCCACCGGAAAGAAATGAATCATTCCCGGAATTTTTATGAGGAAGTATACAGGGCGTATCCGGAATATGATAAATGGAACGGCTGGCTGAAAATACACGGAAGGGAACTGCTGAGCCGCGTGAATGACGCCTCCTGACGCGCATATCGTGTGTCGGGAGGTATTTTTATGCGGCAGAGAAGAGCCCGGGCCGGGCGGCCGGCGTATAATGCAATTTACAACGATGCAAAAAAATGGTATACTGATTCCGTCTAAGCGGAAAATGAAAACGGAATGGAGAATATAATGTTCAACAGACGAGAGAAAAAGAAATACGCGAAACAGTCGCTGAAGCGGCACTATCTGTTTTTTGTGGTGCTCTGCCTGCTGGCCGGCATGATGGGCGTCCGTTACAGCGAAGTGTTCAACAACAGCAGCTACAGCGACCAGTCTGTGCAGAGCGGGGAAGAACTTTCGGACCAGGAGGGAACGGAAGACAGTGCGCAGAGCGCAGACGCCGGGGACGGCGTCATTACGGCGGTGCCGGTGGGCCTTTCCGGCGTGTTGGGCGGCCAGTCCTTTGAAAAGCTGATGAATAAAGTGCTGGGCGCGGTGGGTACGGATACGGGCCAGGTGCTGGGGCGCAGCAGAGGCGTGCTTGCCATGCTGGTAAATAAGTTTTCCTCCGGTACCATTATGATGACGGTCATATCCGGCGTCACATCCATCATCGGTTCCCGAAGCGCCGCCCTTGCCGTTATCATCGTGCTGAGCCTCCTTCTCGCAGTGCTGGTGTGGTTTTACCTGTTCAATGTTTATACCGCGGTCATGGCCAGGATCTTTATGGAAGGACGGGTCTATGAAAATGTTTCTGTCAGCCGTACGCTGTTTTTCCTGCGGGTGAAGAAGTGGACCAATACTGCTTTTGTCATGCTGCGCAGCACGGTTTATCAGATGCTGTGGTGGCTGACCATTGTAGGGGGAATGATCAAAACCTACTCTTACTCCATGGTGCCTTATATCGTGGCGGAAAATCCGTCTGTTTCTTCGCGGGATGCCATTACGCTGTCCAGAAGGATGATGGACGGACACAAATTTGAGCGTTTCAAGCTGGACCTTTCTTTTCTGGGATGGGATATACTGAGCGTACTGACCTTCGGCCTTGTGGGCGTGTTGTTTGCCAATCCGTACAGGGAGGCCACGTTCAGCGAGTATTATGTGTATGTCCGGCAGCTTGCCAGGGAAAACGGCATAGACGGCTCTGAATATCTGAATGATATGTATCTGTTTGAGACGGCGGACGGGCAGACGTTATCCTCTGTCTACGGCGTTGTGAAAGAGCCGGAAATGCCTGCTGACACCCGCGGCGGCATCGGCCGGTTTTTTGCCAATGTGTTTGGCGTGGTGCTCTCCAACAATAAGCAGGAGCAGGCATATCAAGCGTATGTGGAGGCGCGTTCTGATTATCTTGACCAGAAGGATGAGCGGGAAGGAAAGGCATATCCGGCAAGGCTCTGCCCTCTGCCGGAGGAGGAGAAGCGGCGGAGGTTCCGCACCCTGTGCAGTGAGCGCCATTACACGCTCGGTTCCCTGATCCTCATGTTTTTTGTGGTTTCGTTCATCGGCTGGGTGTGGGAGGTAAGCCTGCACCTGATCACCGACGGGGAGTTTGTCAACCGCGGCGTGCTGCACGGCCCGTGGCTTCCGATCTACGGAACGGGCGGCGTGCTGATCCTCGTCGTGCTGAACAAGCTTCGCAGCAAGCCGCTCGCGGAGTTCTGCGCGACCATCGTGCTCTGCGGCTGCGTGGAGTACTTCACCGCGTGGTACCTGGAGGCGACCCATGGCGGGCAGAAGTGGTGGGATTACAGCGGATATTT
>CANQHX010000028.1 GCA_947623905.1 uncultured Lachnospiraceae bacterium | reverse complement strand
TCCTCGGGAGTCACCACACCCCACATCTTGTTGAAGGTATACATATTGAACGGCAGCGAATAGAGTTCGCCCTTGTAATTGGCCACCGGGCTGTTGGTAAAACGGTTAAACTCGCAGAACTGGTTGAGGTAATTCCACACGGTTTTATTGTTTGTGTGAAAAATATGCGCACCATATTTGTGGACGTTAATACCCTCCACACGCTCCGTGTAGACATTCCCGGCGATGTGGGGGCGCTTGTCGATGACAAGGACTGATTTCCCTGCGGCGTGAGCCTGCTGGGCAATTGTCGCCCCATACAAACCGGCACCGATAATCAGATAATCATACATTTTAATCCATCCTTTTTGTATTTATTTTATTAGAGATAATTTTCATCAATCGTTTAAAATATAAGCATAATTCTTTAAAATGAGAATTTTTATAATATATAAATAGATTTAACGCTGATGGAACAAGCACCCATACAGTAACTCTCCTTATCATTCCTACAAGACTTACTGCCATATTCCTAGTCAACACATATATAATTACCATTTCAATCAACACAGTTCCAAATAGTAGAAAATGTTTTAAAAGGTATTTTTTCAATGATTGATCAAAAAAATTTTTTACAACAAAACGAATTCTTCCGTATGCGATTGGAAAATAACCCAAAAGCGTACCAATCTGAACGCCTGTTATACCCAATCTAAAAGCAAGCACAACTGATATCGCAATATTCAAAAAAGCAGAAAGAAGCATGCAATTTCTATCCTGTTCATAGTCACCAAATACACTTCGATATTTATACACGATCTCCCAGACAGCCTGCAAATACATTGTCATTGAAAAAACTATCACAAAAGAATCGGGTAAAAGATATTCTCTGCCTCCAAGCCAGATTTGAATCACAGGTTGAAAAAAAACCAGAAAACCTGTACTAATATAACTGGCAAAGAAAAAACTAAAAACATCAAACATCTCAAACTGACACCAGAGATCCTCCTTTTTTCGATCACTATACACAATATTCCCTATTGTCGCTTGTATAGGGTTCAGCAACCGATAAAACATAATATTGAGAACGCCCTTCTGCAATATTAGATAATTTCCATATAACGCCACATTTCTAATTCCACAAATAGCAGAAATAACAATATTATCCGTTCCCCCATATACAGCATAAGCAATCTTATGCACAAGAAAATTCTTGATATCAGAAATCATATTACGATTTTTGATGTCTTCAGACTTAATGATATATTTGTCTTTTAAATACGGGTACTCCCGGTTCGTCATATATAGAACAATTAAGTTTGCGAAAAATGTTGTGGAAAGCTGTATACCAAGATATAATAAATAATTTTTAAATATTGCCAAAAGAGACAACTGCAAAACCTGAACTACTATATTCGTAAACAAATCCACCTCAACTGTTTTATATTCTTTCTGATCTGCGATATAGATCGTTCTGCGATAAGAGAGAAAATATCCTGCTACGGCGCTAGCCAGTTGAAGAAAATAAACCGTATACAGATATCCCATGTCCTTATTCGCATCTCTTACAATGTATGGAATAAAGGCACTGACAATCACTCCAAGGACTGTAATTACAACAGCGATTATCCGGTAAATCCATTTATAAAAGTACATGAGTTTACCGATTTCCTGTCTGTTATCTGTAACAAGTTCTCGATACAGATGAAAAGATATTATTCCACCAATCCCCAGTTCTGCAACGGAAAGAATAGAAAAGATATTTCCAAATACACTTTGATACCCTAAGTATTCTATATCTAAAAACATCACGAATACTCGACGATTGATAAACTGAAGAATCAGGGTCAAAATTTGACCAATAACAGAGATTATGCTGTTTTTTAAGGTTTTAGCTGAGTTCATCTATTTTTATCCCATTTTTATTCAAATTATTATACTGTCTCGTGTATTATTTCATCGCATTTATTCCCTTATTAATTATTCTGATATCATCAAATTTTTTACCAATTGCAATATTTATATATCGTGCAGCAAAGCTTACATGCGATAAGCCGCATATTAAACTTCTGCAACAAGCCAAAGAATATACATCCCTTAATACTTCAAGGCCTAATTTATAATGATGTAATGCTCTATCATTATTTTCCATATGTACCCCAGTATTATTTTTTCCCCGTACTGTATCCTCATAAAAAAGAAGATCATCTCCGAATTCATTGATAAATAAGTCTAAAATTGTCAGATCATCTGTTGCGATAAAAATTTTATCATATTTAGAGCCGGCAAAAAGTTCTTTTGCCGTATTTAAATATTCCGTCTTTTTTACTTTAATCGGATGATCATTTAAATTTTGACCAAAATCGGTTCCACGTGCATGTATTCCAAGAATCCTCTGATCCTTAAAACATTTTAACATTTTATCTTCAAGATATTCTTTCGTTGCCAAGTTTAAATGTATAAATTTTTTATATATAATTCCAGCGCATCCTACATCGTTGTTAAATGTGTAATAACTATCAGTTGTTCCAATAAATCGGTGATTATACTTAGCGTCTACACTAGCCACATCATCATTGTTTTTTTCTCCAATCGGTTCAAAATAATACTCAAAAACATTTTCAGTTTTATTGTTCATGCCAGTATCAAAATAAAGACACTTTTTTCCCCAAGTAACACGTGGAAGCCAACAAATTTGTTCAGCAAATTCCAAACTTCTTATTGTATGAAATATCAATGCGCAGAATCCCATTTTTGTTGCTTCTTCAACATCTATCTGTATATCATATATGGGAGTTCCAATGATCAGTTTTTCGGGATTATTCAAAAGCAGCGAGAGTGACTGTGGATTATTTTCATAATAACCTACTAAAAGTTTATACAAATTCGGGTCCGATATATTTTTCAAACATCTTGCTAAAGAATATATCGAAGGATATTGCATTAATTTATTCTTTATCTTTTTCCCCATTTTTTTATTCCTTAAAAACATTCACTTTTAAAAAAACAATTTGATGAGTATAGTTTGTTTACTATATTGTGTCAGAATTATTACGGTCTGTTAAATTAAAAATTTTTACACCTAAGTCAAAAATAGGAAGGCTCATTTTATATAACCGTATTTTCATTTTTTGATTTTTAGTAAATGGCAATCCTCTATTTTCTTTTAAAAAACTATCCATATCTTTGCATAGCTTTTTACGTTCGTTCTTAAATTTTTTATTTTTGCTAGATTTATGTAAAATAAAAATTCCTGTGGTTATATAACTAATTTTCACTTCATCTACCAATTCCGGACAATGCTTTTGATATATAGGAATCATCAGTTTTCGTGCATTGACTGCATCAAATTGTTTTGCTGAGAATTCTTGCATAGTTGTACTTTTTTCATTTCTCCAATAATAATATAATGGTTTCCCGGAATATATCACGCTCTTTGCATTTGCCAAACATCGCGCTGTTATTTCTTGGTCTTCATATATCATATCTATAAATCTGTTCTTATCCCAAAAATCATTTCTTTTATATAATTTATTCCACGGCGCATAGATGATTTTTTGCTGTGACAAAAGCATTCTTAAACTTTCTTTTCCAGACAAAACAAGCTCTTCATCTAAATCATCAGAGCAAAACCTGATATGTCCGGATTTATCTAAACGCTCATAATTACAGCATGATATATCTGCGTGATATTTATTCATAAGATAAAATAAAAACTCGTACATATTTGATTGAATATAATCATCAGAATCTACAAAACCAATTAATTCACCAGAAGCAATATCTAATCCCATATTCCGAGCTGAGGATTGACCACCATTTTGTTTATGTATTACCCTTATTCTTTTATCCTCTGCTGCATATTTATCACATATTTCTCCACTTTTATCTGATGATCCATCATCAATTAATATTATTTCCAAATTTGAATATGTTTGATTTCGTACACTTTCAACACAACGGTTCAAATATTCTTCAGCATTGTAAACAGGTATTATAACAGAAAGCAAAGGAAGCCCTGTATTCACAAATCTCGCCTCATTTCATATTTAAAGATTTTTATTATTAAACATAAATGCAACATCTAAATACGCTTTTCTGTTCTATTATTTTATTATCTCTCCAAAAAATTGTTTTATTTTTTTCATGGCGCTCATAAATGCATATATTTTTTTTGAAAAATGAGAGAGACGGCAAAATTTAGCAACAGGAAGTTTGCCTGCAATTTTATATACGCCCTCCCCCATTTGCTTTATTTTCTCATCATACTCTTTTAAATGTTCTACAAATTTTTCTCTTTCATTCGCCGGAAAAACAAGACCGATTTGATAATGACCCCCTCCAGAACGAACTAATCGTTTTTCAAAGTATAATTTTTTATCTGTTTGATCTTCAGAGGTTAAAATCAATGCGTTATACCAACCAATCATAGTATATACAACCTGCTCATGTTCCTTATAATGTCTGATCCATCCCTGTACAGATACACTCTGTGCAGCCTGTTCAAGTCTATACACATATAGTTTAAGATCTACATATAAAACTGATTTCACCACGAGTGCCACAAGCGTATCAAATTCCACATCCACATAAAAACAATGTTCATCAATACGGTAAGGCTGTTCCCGAAGAAGCATTGTTTTAACTGCAAGAGAATGCATAAAAAAAGTATACTTGTCCCATATGTCTGAAAAATCCATCGTCTGGCCATAAGACAGCCTGCTGGACTTAACAACACTCTGTTTTTTAGAACTCATATAATAATGATAATAATCGGTTGCTACTACGTCCGCATCGGTCTTCTGCAGAATCTTTAAATATTTCTCCAACGCATCTGTATCCAGCCAGTCGTCTCCGTCAACCACCTTCAGATATTTTCCGTATCCGTAATCGATCCCTACGTTAATAGTGGAACCATGACCGCCGTTTTCCTTATTCCATACACGGACCACACCGGGATTATCTGCTTCAAGCTGTCGCGCCAAAGCAAGCGTTCCATCTTTGGAACCGTCATTTACGATAAGGATATCCAGCAGACAGCGCAGCGCGGCATCAGGAACAAGCATGGATTCCACCGTTTCCCGCAGGGTTTTTTCGACATTATATGACGGAATGACAATCGTCAGTAATTTTTCCATATGAAATCTTTCCTTCTTTTCGCTATGATAATCGTAATCTGACCTCTAAAAACGTTTTCGGATCACAATATTCTGCCCGTCCAGACATGTGTCATTGGGATCTATCAGCTTGTTTATAACATCGGCAACCTCCTCTGGTTGCATGATCGTACTGGGATCTTCATCCGGTGCCAGTTTCCGCCGAAGCTTAGTTGCACAACGTCCCGGGGATATACAGTAAACCTTAATATCATATTCTGCCAGTTCATCTGTCAGCGTCTGAGACATGGCAATAACAGACGCTTTGGATGATGCATAGCTGAGCCATCCCGGTCTGGGCGTCATCCCTGCTGTTGAAGCTACATTCAGTATTTTTCCTCCTCTTCGCTTCATATATTTTGTGCATTCCCGCATCAGAAGAAAAGGAGCAAACACATTAACCCTGTATGTAAGCTCAAAGCTCTCAAGACTCGTGGACAAAAGAGGCTGTGGGTCTGTATAGCCGGCAATATTCAACAGGCAATCTATGGAATGAAAGTCTTTATACACTCTGCCTATGATTTCAGGAATTTTTTCTACATTTACGAAATCTATCTCATATATTTTTACATGGACATCCCCCATAAGGGAAACGGTATTCTCCATTGCCTTCAGATTTCTTCCTAAAAGAGCAAACGAGTCATAATATCCGCATTTGCTCACCTCAATAGCCGTTGCCCGTCCAATTCCATCGCCGGCTCCCGTAATAACACAAGTACCCACCTTAAGCTCTCCTTTGAAAATATTCCCGATAGATCATGTCGCCTATCACCATATCTATGGGATTCGTGATCTTAATATTGTATTCTGTTCCTTCCATAATTCTGATGCGCACACTCTGATCATAATAGTACAGAAGGCTTGCGTCCTCAGTAAATTTCTTTTCTTCCTTTACAGCCTTTTCATGCGCACTTTTCAATAATTCTGTATTAAACTTCTGAGGAAGCTGAACATTCACCAGTTCCGACCGTTCCAGCAGACCAGTTACGCAGTCGTCCCCCTTGATCACCGTATAATTAATTGGAGACCCTATAATGACATTTTCATCCGTACTCTCGATCAGCCGGGAAAAATCTTCCGTCTGCACAAAGGGTCTAGCCGCCTCGTGAATCATAACGGCTTCGGTCTCCACAAAAGAAAGTCCCGACCGAACCGATGCCTGGCGTGTCTGTCCTGCCGGCGCAAATTTAACGAACTTTCTGATCCCATATTGTTTCAGCATAAGATCAATGGCTGACCGATACTCTTCCGAGCAGACGATTATAATATTCTTTATACTTTCAATCGTATCCAACCTTTCAACCGTATGCATAATAACTGGCTTTCCCGCAAGCAGCATATATTGCTTCGGCATAGAATTATGCATCCTTGACCCGACGCCGCCTGATAATAAAATTGCTGATATCATACTTACTTTCTCCTCATCTTTTCTTCATATTCACGAAAAGGCACCTCAAAATCCAAAAACGGATAATTATGTCTGAACACACGCTTTTCAGGCGGTGGAGGCGTCATAAAATCACCATACAGGTTGGTAAGATACTCATCCATTTCCTGTGGTCCATAAAACTCCGTATCTTCAAATTTATACAACACAGGCTTCCCAAAAACGCGTTTTTCCATGACCTCCCGATCTTTCCACGCTCCAAGAAAATTTGCCGTTTTCGGGCACAACCCATAATCTGACGAAAGGAGTTCCTTTTCCAGTCTTTCATGCATTCGATCAAGATTCATTTTTTTAATCAATTTTACCGCCACCCGCTTTAATGGAGCATTCGGGAATTGTGTTGAACACCTGTGTATGATCATCCCATGAAGCGCCCAGATTTTTTTTCTGCGCATTTTCTCAAAAAAGCGGTCTTCACCTGTACCATCCAAAGGAAATACGTCTATATACAGACCTTCAACATAATTTGCATACAATGTTTCAATCAATGTTGTTCGATTATCCACCAGCTTTATGAACTGAAATGGCGAATCCTCTGTATTTTGATACCAGCGCAATTCAAGGAAATTCGGAAATTTGTCCCGTGAGAGCGCCGCAAACCGCTCATAATCCGGACGGGGCATCCCTACATCCACATCATCATCCCACGGAATAAATCCCTGGTGTCTTCTTGCTCCCAAAGCCGTACCTCCAACCATGTAGTAGGTGATATGATTCTCTGTGCAGACCTGATGCAATCCCTTCATTATCTCCAGCAGTCTTTTATGTATTTTATCTGCCATTGAATCGTCTGAAGCAGGGGTTCTGCTTATGCTTATCTCTGTTTCACGATTTGCCATATACGTTTTACCTCTGTAAACCTCTGTTTTCATTCATTTAAAATACAACACTGCTTCCCAACT
The DNA here is from genome assembly GCA_947623905.1 of uncultured Lachnospiraceae bacterium. Taxonomy (GTDB): domain Bacteria; phylum Bacillota; class Clostridia; order Lachnospirales; family Lachnospiraceae; genus CANQHX01. The sequence goes on along the minus strand of CANQHX010000028.1, from coordinate 18,397 downwards.
CTGATACATTATCGTCCATCAGTTGATCATCTCTCCAAAATATCCGCGATCCTCTCGCAGGCATGTCCGTCTCCGTAGGGATTGCTCGCATGCGCCATCTTCTCATAAGCCTGCCTGTCAACCAGCAGTTTCTTAAACTCCGAGTAAATTGTCTCTTCTTTCGTCCCCACAAGCTTCAATGTCCCCGCGGCAATGCCTTCCGGCCGCTCCGTGGTATCCCGCATCACCAGCACCGGCTTGCCCAAACTTGGAGCCTCCTCCTGAATGCCGCCGCTGTCCGTAAGAATCAGATGACTGCGTGCCATAAAATTGTGAAAGTCAAGTACGTTGAGCGGTTCAATGATATGCATCCTGTCAACGCTGCCAAACACTTCCCTGGCAGTACTTCTCACCACCGGGTTCATGTGAATCGGATAAATCGCTTTTACATCCGGAAATTCATCCATTACTCTGCGAATGGCTTTAAACATATGCCGCATCGGTTCCCCGAGATTTTCACGGCGGTGTGCCGTGATCAGGATCAGCCGGCTTCCCTCCGCCCAGGCAAGCTCAGGATGTGCATAATCTTCCCTGACAGTCGTCCTTAAAGCGTCAATGGCAGTATTTCCCGTCACAAAGATCGTCTCTCCCGCTTTCCCCTCTCGTATAAGATTTTGCCTGGAGAGCTCTGTAGGAGCAAAATGATAGCGGCTGATAATGCCCACCGCCTGACGGTTAAATTCCTCCGGATAGGGGCTGTATATGTTATAGGTACGAAGCCCTGCCTCCACATGTCCCACCGGAACCTGCAGATAAAAACAGGCAAGCGCTGTGGCGAAAGTCGTGGAAGTATCGCCATGGACCAGCACAACATCCGGCCTGACCTCCTCAACTACTTTTTTGATCCTGTCAAGAATGCTTGCGGTAATATCAAACAGCGTCTGCTTATCCTTCATAATGCAAAGATCAAAGTCAGGCACAACAGAAAATGCTTTCAGCACCTGATCCAGCATCTGACGATGCTGACCGGTTACACAAACAATAATTTCAAAATTCTTTCTCCGCTTTAGTTCATTAACAAGCGGGCACATTTTTATTGCCTCCGGGCGTGTACCGAAGACGAGCATAATCTTTTTCAATTTATAACCTCACATTTCATGCCGTCACTTTATCCAACTTCAAAGAAGGAATCTTTTCCGATACTGTCTGTGACTGAAACCCTATAAAGAAGAAGTAATACAGCGGAATGAACATCAACGGCTCAGTCGCCCACGAAACAAGAAACAGCGCATATAAGATATACCAATATTCACTAAATGCCTTTTTACAACTCCAAAGCACCCTAAACATAAACAATAAAAGTGTAAGCCAGCCATGTATAGAAACTATACTGGAATAAGCAACAGAATTACCGCCGCCATTCAATCCAATTCCATATTTGATCATCAAGGCAGATCTCGCATGAGTTCCCATACCTTTTCCCAAGGCGCCTGATTCTTCAACTATTGGAAGAATTACCACCCAGTCATTTTCACGCCTGTTATAGGACAGGTTATCATCCTGAAACTTCTCTGAAACAACCGGATTTGAAACAATAACTGTCAACCCAATAATCACAATGACGGGGATTAAAAACAAAGAAAAAATCCTCATCCTATGTTCCCTTACATCTTTCATCACACAGATCATTTTCCACAGGAGGATGCCCGCCATAACGATGTATCCAGTTGTTGACAATGTAGTCAGGATTGTCCCACAATATATGATCGCCCGAATCCACCTGCGTTTTGACGTTTGTTCACTCTGAAACAATAAATTAAACAACAGGGCAAAATTGACATATATCTGCCAGATTCCAGCTTCCCAAAAAGGCCCGGCATTTCTAGTATAAAGACGAATATTCTGTCCAAGCCACATTTTATATAGTGTGCCTATTACAGTAGAAGAGGCAGTAAAATCAAATACCCGATTCATCAAAAAAATGACAAGGGAATATATACACATAAAACTGATTACCGTTGTGTATAATCCTATGAAATCGTCTCGGGACTTAAACTCACCCATATAGAAAAAAACTGCCAGAAAGATTACGACAATATTCGCATAATCCTTAAAATCTACTCCCTCGGATATATGATAGAAATATAACATCATTATATAAACACAGCAGAAGAATATAAAACTTAGGGTATGTCTAAAAATGCTGCGGTGTCTGAATATCGTTCTGAAAAAATATATAAACAATAATGAAATTGGAATCACAATATTGATCACCGGCATATCAGAGAGGAACCCTCCTCCCATTACAAGAAAAACCCACATGGCAATGCCATTGGCGATAAGCATTTTGGGTGGGATCTTTATTGTCTTTCCTTTCAATGACATATGGTTTTTTCTTCCTTTACTTTATATTAATTGCGTCAACAATCGCCTTTTTTACGGCTTCGTTTTCTGAAATAGCATCTGATATTAGTTTTCCTGCATATTCCTCATAATTTTTTTCGTCCAAATCCATATACCAGTTATATAATCCGTTAAGATTATCTATATGTCCGAGATCCAATGGATATCCATAATCGCCTGACAACTCATCCATAATAGTTCCGGGACTTACTATAACTGGTACATGATATAATGCACCATCGTAATGTTTATTTGAAATCGCATATTTTACAAGCGCCTGCTGATTACCATAACAATTAAAAACCAGATTGCTCTCACCGTATATCCGTTCCTTTTCCTCCGGAAGAAAAGGCCCCATCATTTTGATCCTGGGATTTCCGACCTGCTCTACATATTCTGAGATCTGATGACTGGTATTTTCATTTCCATAAAAAAAGAATGAAAACCTCTCGTCGTCCTCAACCAGCCGGATTAACGCAAGACACTGCTCTTCATACGAAATACTTCCGATATACGAAATCTGAATTGGTCTTCTACGTTTTTTATTTTCCAGACTTTCAATCTGTTCTGTCGGTTGGCCTCCGTTGTAATTATGACATGTCAGATAGTCGCTTGCCGGCAGAAACCGTTTAAACCCCTGGGATGAGATTACATTCAATGCGGAATTCTGTACAACTCTTGTCTCTGCCGCGAAAAAACCTTTCAGATGCTCCTGCGTATAATCCCGGATATCAAATATGTATTTCCCTTTATAGCATTTCGTCAGATACCGTTCCAACAGAACTCCCGGTGTCGTCATCAGTACAATTAAAAAATCATATTTTTTACGTTTCAGAAGTCGCTGTACATAATACTTATAAATAACAAAATTGAATGCTTTCTCAATTTTGTTGGCAGCATTTGTCCCTTTTCCAAGCCATGGAATTGAAATATGATGATTATCACACAGTTCATTCAAAGCACGATCTCTATTATAATAAAGAACATCGTATTCCGTATCATCAAGCTGCTCAATTATGTCCGTATAGAATTTTAAAAACGGAGCATACCTTATATTCTGAAAAAAAACAATCCCTATCCGCTTCATACCTGTCTCTCTATCGTTTTAATCGCTTTTGCCGGATCTCGGACTATCATGCAATTATCTCTAATCCTTCCGCTCACAACTGCTCCTGCGCCGACAACACAACCATCGCCAAAAATGGTCCCCCTTCAGGATGATCGCATTGGTCCCGATAAAACAATCCTTCCCGATCACAATGGGCTTCGTACCGATCCACTCAGCCTTATCACCTGTTTCAGGCGCTGCGCCGGACATAAGTTCATTCCGCCTGTTAATATCTATCGGATGAAAATCGTTATCCAAAATCTTAACATTTCCGCCGATCACCGTCCGGTCTCCGATCTGGATACTTTTTCGGGCGTAAATTGTCGCTCCGCTGATACCAACCTTATCACCTATTTGTATTTCTGCTTCCGGCGTGCGGGTAATGATTATAGTCCTCTGATATAAACCAACAAGATTTGAAAGAAAGCTGCTCTTTATCGTTACATTATCGCCAATCTCAATCTTTGCACCTCTTTTATTGAATATAACCGGAATGCCTTTCAGAAGAAGTCCACGACTATATCTTATTTTTGTCATTTTTAAAAAAAACTTAAACCAATTGCTATTCATCAACTGCACTCCAGGATTGCTTCTTTATATTTATTCACCGACACATCTTTCGTCAGATTACGCATCAGGTACTCGTGCCCCCGTTGCGCCATCTCATTCATTCTCTTATCATCCGCATGTTCAATAAACCACATGATATTTCGTTCTACCGCTTCATAATCTCCCGGTTCGCAAACAAGTCCACTGTTTGTCTCCTCGATCAGGATTCTGATTTCTGAACCGCTTTCCAGTACTCCCAGGATCGGTTTTGCCACACCCCAGATGCCATATGCTTTTGAAGGACAGCTCACACCTTTGATACCTCTTGCATTTACACACCAATGAACATTTGCAGCATTCAAAGAATAAATAAGCTTCTCCTTATCCTGATATGGGATAAACACAACATGGTCCAGATGATGCTCGTTCTTATACAAGATCAATTCATTCAAAACCGCCCCCGCACCGACAAAAGCAAAAACCACTTCTCTTCCATTATTTGTTTTTGTTCCGGGTTTTATTTTTTCAATTACTTTCAGCATATTTTTGAGATCATAATACAGACCAATATTTCCGGAATACATGATTACAAATTTATTTTCTAATCCGTACTTTTTACGAAATGCCAATACCTCTTCATTATCTGCTTTCAAAGGATAAATATCTTTTTCATTAATCCAATTGTTGATCATCACACTTTTGGGCACATTATGATGCCTGAATCGCTCTTGTAATGTCTCCACCAGATCCTGCCCTACCGTAATAACCAGATCACTCTGCCTGCAGCTAAACTTATCTAAAGTCATCATCAGCTTTAAAATCAGCTTGTTAGAACTGTATTTGACCGCCATGATTTGTTCCGGATTAAAGTCCTGAATACAGTAGATCATCTTTCCATGTTTTATCCATTTTCCCAAAACACCTAACAGTCCACCTAAGATTGGTGGTTGGGAAATAGTAAAAACATAATCCTGCGGTCCACTTTTTCTCGCCGCAGCTATTGCCCTAAAAAAATATGCCATGATATTTTTTACCCTACTCTTTTTACTGGTCTTAGTAAATTCGGGGACACGTACACGAATGAGTTTTACTCCATTGATGGTTTCACAATAAAATTTTTGCTTCTTATATTTTTCATCAATTACTCCACTGTATGAGGGCACCACACAGATCACAGTAACGTCAAAATCATCAGACATTCCTTCGGCCAAATCTTTTAATATCTGTCCAGTGGAGGCCACATCCGGATGATAATAATGTGCAAATATCAACAGTTTTTTCTTATCCACCTTTTCCATATTCATACAAACTCGCATTCCCATACATCCACGCCGGTATCCTGAAATACCTCCCGCAGACGTCTCGACAGCTCCCCCTTCGTGACTCCCTTCTTCAGTACTGCCTGCAGGAAGCCTCCGCCTCCCGCTCCGCAGATGAAACGCCCGTCTATCAGGTCGCCGCATACCTTGAAGATCTGCTCGATGCATGTGTTCGTGCTCCCCTTATCCAGCTTCTTTGATGCTTCCCAGTGTTCGTTTAAAAGTCCTGCAAAACCATCGATATCCCCCCTCTCCAGCGCGAACTTCATCCGCACCGCAAGGGCCTCCATCTCCGCAAGCGCCTCCGCCGTTTCCGGCCTCCCGCCGATGTAGCTCCCTACCACGTCCCTCAACAGGTTCCGTGCAAGGCGCCTCTGCCCCGTATACACCAGGACGAACCGCTCCGACAGCTCCTTCAGGGCGCTCTCCGGTATCTCCACCGGTTCCACCTTCAGCTCCTGCCTGATCCCGGGCTTTGAGGTCGTCAGCTTGATCCCAGGCGCCAGGCCTCCCACCTGGTCCTGCCAGCCGCCTCCCGTGCTCATGATCTGCTCCAGGCTCAGCACCGTCCCGTATATCTCACTTTCCTTCCATCCTGCCTCCAGGAATTCCCCCAGGGCTTTCACGCATGCTCCCGCCAGGATGCTGCTGGTCCCCAGCCCGCTTCCCTTGGGGATGCCCTTTACCCGCGTGGACAGGGAAATGCCTCCTCCCAGGCCCCTCAGGATCCCTTCCAGGTCGCCTTCCCCTTCCATGGGGATGATCCCGCAGGCGATGAGCGCCGCCTTGTGCAGGGCGAAGGGGTCGTAGGGATTATGGCAGTCCTGTATCTCCTGTACGGTCCTTACCGTCCCGCGTGCCCCCGTGTCCGTGCTGGCAAACTGCACCTCATACCGGGGCAGCCTTCCTGCTTCCGCCTCTATGGGCAGCTCCCCGTTCAGGGTGATGGCCGCGTTCAGCACCGTCCCGCCCTTCTCGTTGCAGTAGGGCGGCGTGTCCGTCCAGCCCCCTCCCCAGTTCACACGCACCGGCAGGCATACCTTCACATGGTTCTTCTCTATCCGTAAAGTTCCTTTCCCGCCGCCATTCCGGGATGGGATGGCCTCCCCGGACGCGACCTCCTTCTGTATCACGGCAAAGCATTCCTTCTCCAGGTCGTCGTAGCCCTTCCCGTCAAAGGTGCTCTTCGTATATTTCATGGAACGGGATACGTCGTACAGGATCCGGATCTTCCCGGAAAACCCTGCCTCTTCCTTCCGCTCCATCAGCAGCCTGTACTGCCCCAGGGTGATCTCCTTCTCCCCGAACGTCTTTAACGCCGGGATGTAGTGCTCCCCCCTGTTCACCTTCCCCAGGAACTTCTCCACCAGGATCCGGTCCTCCAGCTCCCTGGCCCGCCGGAACGTTTTTTCCCCGTCCGTCCGGGCGAAGGATCCTTCCAGGCTGTACCTCTCCTGTCCTTTCCAGTCCTCTATGGCGCTCCTCCCTGCCCCGCCCCTGCTCATCTCCACAAGCAGCTGGCTGTATGACAGCGCTTCCTCCTGGGTGCGGCAGGCCGGGAACAGCCTTGCCTTCCACAGCGAATGGTCCCCGCTTTCCCACAGGTCCTCTTCCGTGAGCCCGTTGTCCTTCAAAAAGCTCCCCAGCGTCCCTTCCAGGTAGCTGCATCCTCCCTCCAGGCTGCCCTTCGGGTTGTCCTTTACCCCGTAGGTGCGGATGACCCACCTGCCGTCCTCCAGCCACGCCCCGTGGCATACCGTGTCCTCCGGGATGCGGGCGTCCTGAAGGGCAAGGCAGGAGGCGATGGCCCCTCTTCCCACCTTTGTCTCCCCGGACAGGATGCTGTACTCCGTATAGCTCCCTTCCCCGGTCTCCACCCCGGGCCCCATCAGGCTGGTATACGCCGTCCCGCCGCCCGGCCGTTTCCCTTCCGCGCTGCTTTCCCTGCTGGTGAACACGTCCTTCTTCCACCCCAGGAACTCATAGCTGCCGATCTCTTCCGTCACCAGCTTCCTCAGCTCCCATGTGGTCCCGAAGTGGATGAACTCCCCGGGGGACAGGCTGATCAGCTTCATGCTGTACGGGCTTATCGCCTCCCATATCTCCTTGCGGCATACTTCCAGCTCCCCGCAGTATTCCCCCTCAGGCGCCTCCTCCAGGTATTCCCCCAGGGTGGACCCTGTGGCCAGCGGGTACAGGAAATCTCCATAGAAGCTCAGGCGGGTCTTTTCGTCCACATATCTCTTATACCGTTCGCCGGGTGCTTCCTTCCCGGCTGTTTCTTCCGTTTCTGTCCCTTCTCCTTTTCTGCCGGGCCCTGCCACCAGGGCGTACAGTTTCCCCGTCAGCTCTGCGTCCAGCAGCACCGCCCCCGTGTCCAGGTCCACGTACCCCCTGTCGTTTACGGCCCCTGCCGCCCGCAGCGCTCCCTCCGGCTGCTTGTGCAGGAACTGCCCCACATGGTCGCTTCCGTCGTTCACGTACACACCGTGCTCCACTCCCACGCTGACGGGCGCCTTCATGGAGATGGCTGCCGCCCCCTCAAACTGCCCGTCGATCTGCAGAGGGTTGAACAGCAGCAGCACATCCCCGGACAGCACCAGCAGACCTTCCCGTATCCGCGACGGCACTCCTGCCATCCCGATGAGGAATTCATCGAACAGCGTGGATGCCCTCCCGTCGGGCAGTTCCCTGGGCACCGGCGAGAACAGCTTCCCGCACGCCGAATACTGGGGCACCCTTTTGCTGTCCCCTCCCGAGTGGATCATCAGCACGCGCCCGCCGTGGAAGTCCCCACGCAGGCCTTTCTCTTCGCTCAGATACTTCAGGGCGTTTAAGGTGGCCCCGCCGGAGCCCACGCGCTTCCCTTCCGGGTCCGGCAACACGATGTACTCTGTCCTCCCGGGCAACACGCCCTGCTTTCTTCTGTATGTGATCTGTTCCCGGAAGGACTCTGCCTGGGCCTCGTTGGACGAGGTCAGCACCACATAGTCCCATGCCGGAAAGCTATTCTTTCGGATGCTCCTCTGGTAGTCTTCCCACGCGTCCATGCAGCTCTGCTGCAGGAACAGGTTCTTCATCTTTTTATATCCGTCCATCCTGGCCTCCGCCATCCTATATCTGTATTCTGTATCCGGGAAAGGGTTCGAATCCCTTTCCCGCAGGAACCGGTCCAAACGCTTGACTCCATACGTGTCGGCTTACTTTCGCAGTTTGTTACGCCCCCAGCATCCAGATTGGGTTTCAAAATGATCTGCAATTGGTTTACTCTTATTTGTTTCGACTTATATTTTATTATTTTTTATTTATAACTTATCTAATTTAACAGATAACTTTGGACGCACGGCTTTTCAGCCTCTTTGGGAACCCTTCGTCCGGGCTCCGCGGGCGGCGTCCTGCCCCAGGGATACGCATTCCCGGCATATCCTTCCCCGCAGTTTCCTGCTCCTTCGGTCAGCTCCCGCTTCCCTCATCTATCGCCTCGGGCCCCTTCCCGGTCTCCCCGTTCCGGTTCCTTTGGCTGGAAAAAGCTCTCGCTTTTATTCCCTTTCTTCCTGAAAACCTTCCACACATCTCCTGCACAGGTTCCGCGCCATGTTCAGGTACGCATTCCCGCTGTGGCCGTTTTCGCACACATACCGGTTCCTCTGTTTCCTTACCCGCTTCGCCTTCGCCCCACAGATGGCGCAGGTGCTGCTGATATAGAACTGCTCTGTCTCCAGCACGACGATCCCGGCCTTCCACGCCTTATACTTCAGCTTCTCCCGGATCTGTTAGCTCAGGTGCAACGGAGAATAGTTCCCTGCTCTCGGCATCACCCGGCTGCTGTACGTATCCCTGTAAAGAGGCAGCACCAGCACCTTTGCTCCCTGCTCTACGCAGTAGTCGATGACCTTCCTGCTGAACAGGTGGGAGAAGCTGTCGTTTAAATGCTTCAGCCGCATCCAGTACTTCTGGTCTGCCTTCGCGTTGCCGTCATGGGCTGTGGACTCCCGGGACTTCTCCAGTTTCTCCACCACCTGCCGGCATGTATGGGCGTATTCCTTCCCGCCCCGGATGAACAGGGCGCGCCCGATAGGATCCCCATACCGGTCCGCCGCGCAGCACACCACGCAGGCGTCCTCATTGGTGAACACCACGGCACATATCTTCTCCCCTGCCGCCATGCGCTCCTTTGCGTTCCGGCCGTCAGATACCTCTTCCTTTACCGGCACATGGAGTTCCAGAGTCTTTTCCTTTACCACTACAGAGGGGGACATGACCTGGGCATCTTTAGGGATATGGTTGCCGGACAGCTTACATTCCGTCCAGACCCACTTTTCCCCGTTCCACACCTTCAGGGCCACGGAGCGGTCCGTCAGGTCTTTGTACATCCCTTTATAATAGGTAATGGACTGATGAAATTCAGAACTTTCTGTCTCTCCCCTCGCCAGCGCGCTCTTTGCCGCCGCGATGGCGGCGTTGATGGCGGCCCTGCGGAAGTACAGGGGTACCTTATCATAAGGCAGGGGCTTTTCGGGCGTTTTCCCGTTTCTTCCGGAGATGGTCAGTCCTTCTAGTATGCCCATGGCCTCCCGGTTGTTGGGAAGCCTGCGGGCGGCTGCGTCTTCACTCCCGTTCCCGCCCCATAACTCCATGTACAGCCTGCAGTAAAACCCCAGCACGTTGTTGTAGAGCGTCTGGGTGTCGGCGAACCAGTCTCTGTGGTCGTGGATGAGATTGAATTTTCTGGTAGTGATGGCGTAGCAGCCGGAGGGAGGCATGTTTCCCACCTCAAACCTTCCTTTGCAGGGGCTCTGCGGACCCCGTCAGAAGCAGTATTGTTTCTCAGGGTTTTTTCGTATATTGCATAACTTTACGAAACAACCTGAAACAAATTAAAAAACGTTGATTTTACGGGGTTTTCGGGCCATAAGATGAAATGGGTGACGCCCCAAAAGTGAAAGAAAGAAAAATTTTCGTATCGTAAAATCATAGGATAAGGAAGAAAAATCTGACATGTTATGACTATGATAAGCAGGAAATTGCCGCCATTTTGACGAAATGCTTTACATAAGAAAAGATTTGTGTTAGAATACCGATTGAAATTCAGAAAGATTTCGTAAAGTTATGCAATATACGATATTCAGCCCTTTGGGGAAAGCTGCTTTTTATCGCAAAAAACAGACCGGAACTTTTATTTTTCCGGTCTGTTTCTCATTTTATCGCAAAATTTTCCCATCCGCGAAAGTAGTCGCCGTTGTCTGCGGATCTGCAAAACCCTCTTGCTACCTCCTCCCAAATCATGTATGATAGGATTGAAAAACGTAACTGCGAAGAAACCGGTCAGTTACACGACAACCTGGGAGGCCCGAAATGCATTTTTATACTCTTCCTCAATGGATCCTGATCTTCTTTTGCTACTGCTTTCTCGGCTGGATCTGGGAATCCTGCTACGTTTCTGTCTGTCAAAAAAAATGGGTGAACCGCGGATTTCTTCATGGTCCCTGGATCCCTATTTACGGCTTTGGCGCTATTATCATCCTGCTGTCCACCCTTCCGGTGCGCCACAATCTGGTTCTGGTATATATTTTCGGTCTTCTCAGTTCCACCCTTCTGGAGTACGTCACCGGCGCCGCCATGGAACAGATCTTCCATACCCGGTACTGGGATTACAGCAAACACAAATTTAATGTGCGTGGCTATGTCTGCCTTATGGCGTCCCTTACATGGGGCGTATTCGCTATTCTTCTGACAGAGTTTATCCAGCCGGTCATGGAGAACTTCATATTTGCCCTGCCGTCCTTGGCCACGGAGATCTGCACCTTTGGCCTTACCATTGTGTTTATGGTAGATACCACCGTTTCCATACAGACCGCTCTCGACCTGAAGCACCTGCTGGCAAGGCTGTCGGAAAACGCCGACCTGCTGGAGATGCTGGAACACTTTCAGAATGCCATCCATGAAAAGAGCGAGCAGCTGGACCATCAGCGGAAGCAGGAGCTGAAGCGCATCGCCGGTCTGCTCCACCGCAATCCCACCACGGTTTCCCGCCGGTACCAGGATGCCTTTGCGGAGGTACGCGCCCGCTTGAAGGACGGCCATAGGCTGAAGCTGCGGTGAAAAATTTAGGCCAATTTTACCAGATTTTTTCAATTCGGATCATAGCCCATTATAAGCATGATCTCTGAAATGGATATGGTATGCAATTGTTTTTCCAGTTTTCCAAACACTGCCCGCATAGACGAAATAAACTCTTTTAGATCAGACCTGCTTAAAAGCAAAGCAAACATAATAGCAACGGCAAACGCATCGTTTGTTCCATGAGTATAAGAACCGTCATCTGCACGGACAATGCCAAGGACAGAAAAGTTTTTTATACTTTTTGTCCGTATACGTTCCCTGAACTTTATATCAAAAAACCGTTCATCGTGGGCACACTTATTTCTGGCCAGCGCAAGCATATGCATATATTTGGTCAACTCTTCCGGCTGCATATGAAACTGTCTGGCCACAATGCTTTTATCTGTGGGCTTCATATTTTTATAAAAATTCTCAATTTTTCCAAAAGTCAATACATTTACAAGAACCCATAGCGGAATATACCCATAGTCCGTCATATAATGGGTGACCGCCTGATGATGCTTCCCCATCTGCCGTGCGATCTCCTGCTGAATATCACCTATCAATTTTATGGCAAATGAAATCTTTTGTTCACTGGACACATCAAAATTCCTCAATTTAAGATAGTTATCATGCCCATACTTTGCTGAAAATTCATGTGCTATGACTGTCTTTAATGTGTTTTCCAGTTTCAGCAAAAATTTCATATATATATTTCGCAATTCTCTGTCAAAGTTATAAAGTGCGTACACTTCATCGAATGTAGTCCCTTCCTTATACTTTTCATCTTCTGTTGAGGCAGTCCCAGATACAAGAAACGGTTCTTTATATCCATTGATCACATTATAATAATTTTCTCTTTCCAGAATACGCATTACACGCGAACCCTGCGAACCTTTTCCGATTACCATTCCTCTGGAACGTAAGATGCTCAACTGCTGACGATAAGATTTATAAGATTTCTCAGACATGACCGCCTCCACATAAAGAAAAAGCCCCCGGGCCCGAAGGACACCGGAGGACAAACTGGCAATATTCTTGTAAGAGTATTATAACATACAACGCCAAATTGTCAACGACGATTTCGGTCTGCTGCATAAATGTCCATACAAGTACAAGTATATACCATATTATAGTATATTACAACCAAAAAGAGGATATTCATATTTTTTTCACATTAATAAAAAACGATTGCTCCGCCCCTGCAACAATTTCCTCCTTTTCCCTCACTATATAAGTAAACAGCAAAAAGGAGGCGTGCTCTATGAAACATAATAAGAAAACCGCATTTCTTTCTATTCTTCTTTCTTTCCTGCTCGTCCTGTCCCTGACGGCATGCGGACAGCAGGAGGGCCCGGAACCGTCGGGCACCCCTGCGCCGGCCGCGGAAAATACCGATGAACCGGCAGGCACACATACGCCGGTAGCGGAAAATACCGGTGAAACGGCTCAGGCAGTACCGCTTATATCCTCTGTGGATCTCATGTCCGGCATCACGCCCGCGGACATCACGTCGCCGGACGATATGCCCGCCCCGGCCGCCGCTGCCGTCACCGATTTTTCCGCCAGACTGCTGCAGCAGACCATGGACAAGTCCGAAAATCTCCTGCTCTCCCCTCTGTCAGTGCTCTGCGCCCTGTCTGTCACGGCCAATGGCGCAAAAGGGGACACGCTGACGCAGATGGAACAGATGACGGGGCTTCCCACGGAGACATTGAACCAGTGTATCGGCACTTACATGGCCGCATCCGGCTCAGACGGCGAGCTGCATCTGGCCAACTCCGTATGGCTGAGGGACGATCCGCGGCTTCAGGTGGAACCGTCCTTCCTTCAGACTGTTGCCCAGTGGTACAGAGCCGGCGTCTTCAAAGCTCCCTTCGATCAGAACACCCTCTCGGACATCAACAGCTGGATCAGCAGCCGCACAGATGGCATGATACCCCATATGCTGGATGGAATATCGGACGACGCCATGCTGTATCTGATCAATGCGCTGTCCTTTGACGCCGAATGGGAGAGCAAATATACAAAAGATCAGACACTGCTCCTGCCCTTTACCGACGCCGGCGGGAACAGCCATGACGTATGGTTCCTGTGTGATGAAGAGCACACTTATCTGGAGGATGAGAACACCACCGGTTTTTTGAAATATTACAAAAACAGAAATTATGCCTTCGCCGCTCTGCTGCCCGATGAAGACGTGCCTTTGGACAGCTATGTGGCCTCTCTTTCCGGCGACAAGATATCTTCCCTGCTGGCAGGCCGCACGTTTGAATCCGTCATCACCCATATCCCGAAATTTCATCAGGAATCTTCCCTTAATCTTGTAGATCCCTTAAAGGCTATGGGCGTTACCGACGCTTTTGAACGCTCCGCGGATTTTACAGCCATGGCTTCCGCCCCGCCCCTGTGTATCAGCAGTGTGCTGCACCAGACCTATCTCACACTGGATCAGTCCGGCACAAAAGCAGGCGCGGCCACAGCCGTGGAAATGAACAGCGCAGGCGCCTCCACGTCTTCTAAGCCAAAAGAAGTGTACCTGGACCGGCCCTTTGTGTACATGATCATAGACTGCAGATGCAGCATTCCCATCTTCATAGGAACCATTCTGAACCTTGAATAACATAAGAAACAGGACAGTCCATAATGGACTGTCCTGTCTGTCTTCCCTCTGTTTATTCGATGGCATCCCGCTTGGGCACGCTCACCTTCTCTTCATAGCAGGAGAAGAAGCCGTCCACAAGGGTCTGATCCATGGCGGGCGTAAAGAGACTTACGATGGGCACCAGTACGATGCCTGCCACCATAGCCACTACGCCTGCGTTGATGGGCGACTGCATCCATGCAGGAAAGATGGGTTTTACGAGCATATTGGCAATCATAAAGCAGGTGCCGAAGATAAAGCTGAACCATACAGCTGCCTTGGACGTCCGCTTCCAGTACAAACCGTACAGAAACGGCGCCAGAAAGGCTCCGGCCAGAGCGCCCCAGGAAATACCCATGAGCTGAGCGATAAAGGTCACATTGGACTTATACTGGAGCAGGGCGATGACCATGGATACGATGACGAACACGGCCACCAGCACCCGCATGCAGAGCAGCTTCTGCTTTTCCTGCAAATCCTTTTTGAAATGTCCGATGAGGTCCAGGGTCATGGTGGAGCTGGAGGTGAGCACCAGACTGGACAGCGTGGACATGGAAGCCGACAATACCAAGATCACCGTAATGGCAATGAGGATATCCGGCAGCGTGGACAACATGGTGGGCACGATCTGGTCGAATCCGCCCTGGTCCACCTCCGCCTGGGTGAGGAACAGCCGTCCGAATCCGCCCAGGAAATAGCAGCCGCCTGCCACTACAAAAGCGAACACAGTGGACACGATGGTGCCGGTCTTGATGGATTTTTCACTTTTGATGGTATAAAACTTCTGCACCATCTGCGGCAGGCCCCATGTACCGAGAGAGGTAAGGAGCACCACGCAGATCAGGTTGAACGGATCCGGTCCCAGGAAGGAAGTAAAGGCACCGCTGATATTGCTTGTGCCGTCCTGTATCTGGGAGAGTTTTTCCACGGCGGACATGAAACCGCCCTGACCGCTCAGCACGGCGGCAATGATCACCACGATACCGATGAGCATGATCATGCCCTGGATAAAATCGTTGATGGCGGTAGCCATGTAGCCGCCGGCGATAACATAGATGCCGGTCAGCACGCCCATGGCGATAACGCATATGGAGTAGTCAATGTTGAAGGCCATGCCGAACAGACGGGACAGGCCGTTGAACAGCGACGCCGTATACGGGATCAGGAAAATGAAGATGATCACCGACGCGGCAACTTTCAGATTTTTGCTGTCGAAACGCTTGCCGAAGAAATCCGGCATGGTGGCACTGTTCAGATGCTGGGTCATGACACGGGTACGCCGTCCCAGAAGCTCCCACGCCATGAGGCTGCCGATGAACATATTGCCAAGGCCCACCCACGTGGCGGCCATGCCGTACTTCCAGCCGAACTGTCCGGCGTAACCGATGAAGATCACCGCCGAAAAGTAGGAAGTGCCGTAGGCAAAAGCCGTGAGCCACGGGCCTACCGCCCTGCCGCCCAGCACGAAATCGTTGACGTTGGTGGCATGCTTTCTGGAATACAATCCGATGGCTACCATGCTGCCGAAGAAAATGATCAGCAATAAAACTTTTAATATCATGATTCCCTCTCCTTGTTTTTCACTTTAAACTGCTACACTTTAAATCTATAAAGCAACTATACCATAGGACAGGCAAGTATGCAACGAGAATTTTATAAAAAACAACGATTTTAAAACTGTATTTCCTAAAAAAATCATTGACATTCCTCCGGGAAAATGCTATTATACTCTAGCAGCTTGGGAACAGGTTATGCGGGAATGCTGGAATTGGCAGACAGGCATGACTAAGGATCATGTGGTTGAATTACCGTGAGGGTTCAAGTCCCTTTTCCCGCATCTTCTTTTCAGAAGCCCCGGGCTACAATTTCACAGGCAGGAATGGCGGAATTGGCAGACGCGCACGGTTCAGGTCCGTGTGGTAGCAATACCATGAGAGTTCAAGTCTCTTTTCCTGCATAAAAAAGAAACCCGACAGCTACGCGGGTTTCTTTTTTTGTTTGTGTTTAGAAAATTGAGAGATAATTCCGTCAGGCTGCTTCATCTAATCGGAAAGATGATAATGGATATTCCTGCTTTTTCCTTCCTGCACGATCAATCCGCTCTCTGTCATTTTCCTCAGCAGCCGCCCGCAAGTTGTCTGGCTGATCTCCAGTGCCTTTTCCACATCTTTCCTTGTAAATGCGCCCTGTTTTTTTGCCAGAGTGATCACCGCCTCTTCCTCTGGGCTGCCAGCCGGCCTTTCAATCTTCGGTTTCTGCTCCGCATGTACGTTCAGATTTGGAAGAATGACCTTGAATGCGTTGTCGGATGTCTCGATACTGGGCTCCCTTCCGGTCCCTGAATACGCCTCCATGATTTTCCGCATTCCTGTTCCGTAGGCTTCGATCAACTCCAACCGGTAAAATACATTTGCCAGTTTTACATTTCGGCACACAGAAATCCCCATCATAACATCCTTCAAGGTAACGCCGCTCACCAATCCTCCTATAGATGTAAATTCAATCCGGTCTGTAAAAATGCTGATAAAGGCACTGGCCCTAAAAGAATATTCACGGTGCACGAGCAGATTCAGAAGTGCTTCCCTGACGGCTACCTCCGGATAATCCCTCTGATCGATCCGCCGCAGCTTTTGAAAAGTAGAATGGGTCTGATTACGAAAGTCAATGTAATCATAGGCCTCATCCATCTGCCGGAACAGGGAGCCTGAAAATTCCTTTCGATCCTTAAATTCATTCTGGGTGGTCCCCTCAAAAACTGCCGCCTTGATAGTATGCACACACTGGTCGGACAACAAGAGCCCCAGATTTGTATAAACGCCATCATGGGTCATCATGCCCAGGGTTTTCATCTGCGTTTCTCCTAACAGGACATTTCTTCCGGAAAATTCTTTTTCTGCCGCCTCAAAGGACAGATCCTGCTCCAAAGACCGCATTTCCTCAAAATGATCGCCGTCAGTTTCCTTGATCATACGCCTGATCGCCGTATTTGTGGCCGGCACAGACGAATATCCCTGACGGACAAAGACCCCTTCCGGACGCAGCCCCCTCTTCGCCACATAATAAGGACGATCTGTTCCCTGCTGGATCTCAATGGCAACGATCTGTTTTCCATCTTCATTCAGAGTCTCATAATGCACAAACATTGTCAGATCCGGCTTGATTCCATCCCGGACCATGTTGCTGACCTGCAAAGCTGCTTTATCCGGGTCTTCCACTCCCTCGACTGTCCCGTCATCCCGGACACCGATATAGAGCGTCCCGCCTTCGCAATTGGCAAAAGCAACGATTTCTTTCTTTATATCGTCCACCACAATGGATTTCAATTCCACCGTTTCACTTTCCCGAAAAGTCATTCTGATCACTCCTGAAAATATTCTACCCATATTCTAACCACTCTAACCATTCTTGTCAATAAATGGTTAGAAAATTGGGAAGATAATTCCGTCAGGATCCGTCTGGCTGCTTCCGTTTTTGCCGCCAGTCCAGGATCCGCCGTGAAATAAAATATCCCATGACGCCCCACAATATGCCCAGTATCAGGCCGCCCAGCACGTCAGTAGGCCAGTGAACATACAGATACAATCTGGAAAACGCAATGACCGCGCCCAGGACCAGCGCCGGAACGCCCGCCTTCCTGCTGCACAACAGCAACGCCACAGCGGCAGCGAAGCTTGCCATAGTGTGCCCCGACGGAAAAGAAAAATCCTTCGGAACAGTCACCAGTATATACGGCTGAATGGCCTCGTTGATCCAGCAGGGCCGGGCCCGCTGCACCACATTTTTGATAATGCCGTTGCCAAAAGTCACGGAGCACAGCAGGGCCGCCGCCACGGCAATACCCCAGGGCCGGTACTTTTTCGTAACGAGCAGGGCAAGGGCGAGGATGATCCAAAAGATGCCGCCGTTTCCCAAGCTTGTAATGGCAGTCATCACCTGATCCAGCATCTGATTATGTAAGGTCTGGAGCCAGTCCAGAAAGGAAAGCTCCCAGTCAAGATAAAATACATTGGCAGCTATGCACATGAGTGTTTCTCCTATCATTTTTGCATATGAACAGAATGTACACAGAATAACAAAAGGCCCGCATATGCGGGCCTTTTCTGATCGGAGTGACAGGATTTGAACCTGCGGTCTCAACGTCCCTAACGTTGCGCCTTAGCCAAACTGGGCCACACCCCGATTGCGTCAAGCACAAATTATTATAACATAAAAATACTGTCTGTCAAGCAATATTTTCCTTGAGTTTCCGCAGTTCTGTCCACCGACAATACATTACTTATGAACATTTTTGAA
>CANQHX010000027.1 GCA_947623905.1 uncultured Lachnospiraceae bacterium | reverse complement strand
ATCCACTTATTTGTGCTTGAAAGGCGGAACTTACACTGATTAAAATGCTGTCTAAAACGAGAGAGTTTTTACGACTCGCCTCCCCGTGCTTTGTAGTATAGCTTCTCAATTTTTAGTATAAGAGAAAAGGTAGAGGGAGTCGAGACTTTCATTGCTATTTGTGCCGCCAACTGAAAGGCGGCGGAATGGAGATTAAGATGACTTTAAATGAACTTAATGAAAAATATGACGAGATGCAATACAAATATGGCGATCCTAAATTAAAATCTATTTTTTATGGCGGATGTATGGAAACTCCCGATATTTGTTTTGTATTTATGAATCCGACTGGAAAAAATATAGCATCGTATCCCGAATGGACGTGCCAATATAGGAAAGTCAATTGAAGATATCAAATGGATATACAATAATATTCTTTCTAAATAAGGTGGTAAACTGGTATAAGGGCGCGGACATTTTTTCAAAAAAATTCTACAAAACAGGAGCAGCCGCCGCAGGAAAACCTGCGGCGGCGGCCCAAGATGCCTCAGCTATTATGTTCCGCTATATTCACATCTAATGACTTTAATACTTTTCCAAAATATCATGGTGTCCCACATCGAGCAGGATGATCAGCCGGTTGCCCTCATAGTACCAGATAATGCGGATATCCATATTAACACTACATTCGAACAAGTCCGTAGTCCCCTGTATTCGCTTTGTGCGCAAAGACGGATGCATAGGGTTTTCGGCAAGGAGTTGGATCTTATTTTGAAGTTGTTTTTTTTCTTGTGCGGTCAGATCCTTAAAATGTTTTTCAAAACGATTTGTAAAAGTAATCTGATAGGCCATCAATCTTTCTCCAACTTTTCAAATAGTGCATCTACGCTATCAAAAACGGGTTGTTCGCCTGAAGCGATCTTTTCCTTTACCTGGTTCAGTTCTCCTCGGAGCTCGTCAAGATATTTCTTAGGGTAAACAACAACCGGCAACATGTAAATGGCTCCGTCACGCTCAAAGACATCCAGTTTGTCGCCTTCAGAGAGCCCCAATTTGATCACGATTTCCTTCGGTATTGTAATCTGTGATTTCTGACGTAATTCTGCCAGCATAAAATCATCTCCTTAGGTAAAATAGTAAGAATTTCTAACTTTCTCACTAATAGTATATTCTTTTTCTGAACAATATGCAAGTTAATATTGAAATAAAATACTTATACATAAATTCTCCTGCAGACACAGCAGATTCTCGCACCCATCTGTTCTTTGTGGTAGAATGATGTCCATAAATAATACCTCCTGAAAAAATCCGCTTGCGAAAAGCGGCGAAAAAAATGAACCTTTTTCCTTCTTTTTGTATCTAACTTATAAAGGAGGTGAAACACTGATGAATGAGAAGAAAACACAAAACAGGACGGCTCCCCGGGGATTTGAACAGCAATACGACCAGGTGAAAAATAAACTGTTTGCCATGGCGCTGATCTACCTGAAACAGTATGAGGACGCGGAGGACGCTCTGCAGGAAACCGCATACGCCGCGTATAAAAATTATGGGAGGCTGAAAGACAGGGAACGGTTTGACCCATGGATCACAAGTATTCTCATGAACCAGTGCCATAAGCTGTATCGCCGGAGGGCGGATACGGCCCGGCTGACGGCGGAGCTGCAAAAAGGTTCCGGGGAGCCGGTCTTTTCTCCCGCATACTCCGAGGAGGAAAGAGAACTGATGGAGGCGGTGCACAGCCTTCCTGAAAAGTTCCGCCGGGCAGTGCTTTTGAAATATTTCAGCGGCTATAAAACCGGAGAGATAGCCCGGATGCTGAAGATCCCGGAGGGAACGGTAAAGTCCAGACTGCACAAGGCAGTCCGGCTGCTGAAGGAAAGGATGGGATGAACATATGTTGACAGAACAGAAAATAGAGACTCTCGCACAGGAGATCATTTTAAAAACAGTGTGCCCGCAGGTGTGTTTTGCGGATATGGAACGCAGCCCGGAAAGAGCAGGAACGGCAGGCCGTACAACGAGAAACGGAACTTCCCGGTTTATCACAAGACCGATTTTTCTCCTTTGCGCCCTGCTCTGTCTGGGCTGTGTGGGAGCCGGGGCGGTGATTTATTACTTTTCCTGTGGAAATGCCGCCTTCCGTGCTATGGAGGAAAGCGGATATGTGACGGTGCTGAACCAACGGCAGGAGAAGGAAGGCGTCACGCTGGTGACGGAAGCCGTCCTGACAGATGGCGCCAAAACCTACGTGCGGATCAGGGCGAAGGGACTGTCCCGGCAGGAAACCGTCGGGCAGCAGATCCGGGAGGCGTATCTCGTGGGGCCGGAGGAGACCAGGATATCCTATGGCAATATAGTATTGTATGAAAACGCGGATAGTCGTATAATAGAGGAAATTCCCGCTCTGATCGCGGATGACCTGGCAAAGGACGAAATGATCCTGCTGTTTTATTACGGTCCTCAGACAGTGACGGAAACGACGCTGGATTTCCACATCGCTTTTTCCGGCATGGAGGACGGTTTCGCGGTGGAGGATATTCCCGTAAAGGTGCCCCTTGTGACGGTGCGGGATACATCGGATATGGATCTGATCCTCTCGCTGCCATTTGGAGAAGGGGAGATCACTCAGATCATCTATACCGGCCTGGAGACTTATTTTGACATCAAATGGACCTTGTCACCGGAAGCTCCCGCCATGTTGAAACAGACGCGGGAGCAGTACGAGGGCGTGTATGTCAGTGGGGATGCGCGCTTTACAGGAGAATTGCCACTTCCTGAATTGCAGGCCGTAAAGGATACTATGGCAGCTTCCAAGTCTACCATATATGACCAGTTTGTTTTGCATGGCGCCCTGGATCCCCGTGCGGATCTGGTGATCCAACAGCGGGACAGAAAGACCGGCGATACGGTGGGAGAACTTCTGAAGATGGAGGGCATGGAGCCATAAAAAAGAGCCGGAAAAAAGAATCGGGAAAAAGGCCGGATAAAAGAAACGGAAAGAAGGAGCCGGAAGGGTGAGAGATTTGGCCGGGGAGAAAACATATCAAAAGCTGCTGGCAGCATATGTCGTCGTGGAATTTGTCCTTTTCTGTGCCATGAACATAGCGGAGCAGACGGCGGGGGAATGGGTGCTGCGCGCGGTGAAGTACGCCGCGCTGGTGCTGAATTTCCTTGCGGCGGGGCTTGCCTGCTGCGCTTTCAACAGGCGGACAGGAGAAGGGACCAGGAAATGGACGGACAGGAAATGGACAGATATCTGGTGTATTCCCCTGGCCCTTCTGCTCACCCTCTGCGCGGATGTGTTTCTGGTACTCATAGACCGTCCGGACGTTTACCTGTACGGGGTGTTTTTCTTCGCGCTGGTGCAGACGGTCTATGGGTTTTCCCTGGGCGTCACGCCTCTGATCGGAGGAATTCGGCTGGGGGTGTACCTGCTCCTTCTGGCGGTGCTGTGGCAGATGGATATGCTGGAGCTTTTGTATGCGGTGGCGGCCTGGTCCATGGCCCAGCTGATGGTCAACACAGTCATGGGGTGGGCCGCCTTTATCCGCGAAAAGACAGTACCTGCCCTTCTGTTTGCCGCGGGCATGACGCTGTTTCTCGGCTGTGACAGCTCTATCATGCTCCGGTATATCCTGCCCGGACCGGGAACAACACTTTACCATATAGTCAGCCTGCTCATCTGGACGTGCTACATGCCTTCCCAGACAGCTATCGCGGCCAGCTACATCACCAGGCGGCATGCAGAGGAACAGCAGGCGAAGTAAAACAAAAAGCGCCGGGGAGGGTGTACCCCGGCGCTTTTTTGCTGTACGGATCATTCTTTTATCGGATCCCAGCCGTCGGGTTTCATGAGTTGTTTGGTATCGGGGTCGTATTTTGCCGCCAGGTGTTTTTCAGGGGTATAGGAGGCTTCATATTCTTTTTTGCTCAGCTCTTTTACATAATCGGGCAGTATGGCGTCCAGGTCCAGCGGCTCTCCGTCCAGATCCATGGAGCCTCCTTCAAAGAAGCGGCAGTCTTCCGGCGGATATTCGCTGGTCATGCCTACATACCGGTCCTGGCCGGCAATGATGTGGCTGTCCATCCTGCAGTTCCAGAAAATGACTTGGCAGAGGGCGTTCCACGGGCGGCCGAGGGCGCAGGAGCCATCCTCCGGCGCATCCATGTCCTGGTAACGGGCCTCTCTGGTCAGAGTGCAGTCTGTAAACAGAAAACCGTAAGGCGCAGTGCTCTCGGCGGAGGACGCCGTCAGATATCCGTTCCGGAACGGAACATTGATCTGACAGCGGTCAAACACAGCTGTGGCGGAACCGAAGATAAAATCAGTGGTGCCCTCGATAAAGCAGTCCTTCAGATAACAGCGGGCGTAATGGTCCAGAAGCAGGGTGTCCTGTACGCTGATAAAACGGCAGCCCTGAAAGACAGACCGGTCCCCTTCTACACAGAGGGCGAGCGCCTGGGTCTTGTATTTGTGGTTCATCGCGTCTTTTTCCCGCTGCTTTAATGTCACGCTGTTGTCATCGGAATAATCGGATTTCTCTTCCTCCGTCACGTATAAGCTGTAAGAATTTTCAAAGGTGATCCCGGAAGCCGTAAAATCGTGGGCTTCTTCTGTGACGCGCACACTGGCGGAGTCGGGATTGGTCAGTTCGGCCTTCAGAGAATGGTAATTGCGTCCGCAGCCGTAGTACCAGGTGAGAAGTACATCCTCCGCGTGTTCCGTATCGCCGCACAGGGACACATAGGGGGCAGTCAATATCAGATGCTCCCGGTAGGTTCCCGGAGCCACCAGGATCTGAATGCGTTCCTTTTCGCTTTCAGGCGGATTTTCATTTACATAGGCGAACGCTTCCGCAAGAGAAGGA
Source organism: uncultured Lachnospiraceae bacterium (assembly GCA_947623905.1). GTDB lineage: Bacteria > Bacillota > Clostridia > Lachnospirales > Lachnospiraceae > CANQHX01. Next base: position 22,231 of record CANQHX010000027.1, on the reverse strand, counting down.
TATTGCTCCCCGTCTTTCCGCGCGAGATCCGCGCCCACATGAATGGTTCTGGCGTAGGTGACCGCGCTTCCTCTTTCCGCGCCGCACCCGCAGAGCAGGACCGCAAAAAGGCACAGCGCCAGGAGAAGCACAGCGGTTGTCTTTTTCATGATCATACCTCATTCCTTCATTTGATCGGAAAAATCTTGGAATTCCCCGGCGGATATCAAAAATTTTTTTTGGAATTCCCCGGCGGGTACTAAAAACAGTATACCATGCCAGCACTGGATTGGAAAGGAAAATACAACCGGTTGTCGGACAGAATAAAAACATTTGTTCTGTACTTTAACGGCGCGGTGTGCTATAATATCAATACGTGCCGGGGCAGGAGAGAAATAGGTGTCTGGATTTTCCGGAAGGCAGCGGATCCTCCGGCGATGCCTGTACATCTTGATATATTTGACTGACCGTGCTAAAATGTCGTTAGTTTTTCGCCGGCGCCTGTCCGTACAGATGCAGCCCGGCCATAAACCAATGCGATAAATATATTTTATTTTTTGAAAGAACGGTCTTTTCAGACCGGAAGCGAGGTATCATGTTGGAGTACGTAGAACATAATAGCTGCATATCGTTAAATGATATTGCGGATCTGGATGATTTTGTCGCGTACAGCGCCCGGCTGCTGCAGAACGGCGGAGTGATCCTGTCGCCGACAGATACGGTGTATGGCCTGATCTGTCTGCCGACTTCCGATATTGCCATAAGGAAAATATTTGAAATGAAAGAGAGACCGGTGAACCGTCATCTGCCGGTGATCGTGGCGGACCGGCAGCAGGCGGGATCGGAGCTGCCGGTGGTATGGAGCCGGCAGGCTGACAGGCTGGCGAAGGCATTCTGGCCGGGCGCGCTGACCCTTGCCTGTGGATTGAGAGAGAATGACGTGAAATGGCTGGAAGGGCGTGCTGAAGTAGGGATCCGGGTTCCCGATCACACGTATATCCGGAAGCTTGCCGGCAGGCTGGGACCGCTGCTTATGACAAGCGCGAACCGGCACGGGGAGGATACTCCCCATACGGTTGCAGGCGCACTGGCAAGTCTTGCGGGCGCTCCTTCCCTTGCGATCGACGGGGGGACGTTGAGCGGCGCTCCGTCCACGCTGGTAAATGTAAATCTGCCTGAACCCAGGATAGAAAGGGCCGGCTCCATACCGGAGCAGGAGATCGAGAGGGTGATCTGTCATGGATAAAAAACGTATACTTCTAGCCATAGAATCCTCCTGTGATGAAACGGCTGCCGCCATTGTGCAGGAAGATTTTACGGTAATATCGTCGGTGGTGTCGAGCCAGATAGCTTTACACGCCAAATGGGGCGGCGTTGTGCCGGGGATTGCCAGCAAGCAGCATGTTGTCGCCATGAACGGGGTGATAAAAGAGTGCATGGAAAAGGCAGACGCGGCTCCTGAGGATCTGTCCGCTGTGGCAGTCACGGTGGGACCGGGACTGCCGGGAAGCCTTGCTACCGGTATCTCGGCGGCCAAAGCCCTCAGTCTGGCGTGGTCGAAGCCTTTTGTGGCCGTCAACCACCTGGAAGGGCATCTTTTTTCCGCGGAGCTGGATGGGGCGAAGGTGGATTTTCCCGCTGTTTATCTTCTCGTATCAGGGGGCCACTGCATGATCGTCTACGCGGCGGAAAGAGGAATGTACAAGCTGCTCGGGACGACGCTGGACGATTCCGTGGGAGAGGCGTATGACAAAGTTGCCCGGGAGCTTGGTTTTGAATATCCCGGGGGTCCCATCATCGATAAGCTGTCCCTGCAGGGAAAGGATCGCTATGCCTTGCCCCGGCCCATGCTGGACCGTGGTTATGATTTTTCATTTTCGGGGCTGAAATCGGCGGTGCGCCGGGAAATGGACAAAGGGGATATTGTAAAAGAAGATATGGCCACTTCTTTTGTGGTGGCAAGTATGGATGTTTTGTCAACAAAGCTTCGCAAGGCTGTGCGGGAGTATGAGCCGCGCAGTGTGATCGTCGTCGGCGGTGTGTCGAAAAGCCCTATATTGCGCAGCAAGCTTACCGATGGCTCCCTGGGGAAGGTACAGGTGATCTTTCCCAGCCTGAAGTATTCTACCGACAACGCGGCCATGATCGGAGCGGCGGGCTGGTGGCAGTTCAAAACCCGGGGCGCGTCTCCCGATCATGTGCCTATGATGCCGACTTTATCGCTCCCGCTGGCAGAACGGGCAGCAGATGATCTGTAAGGGACGGCGGGATGAGATTGGAGAGTGGACATAAATGCCTGAAAAGGATAGAAAACCCATTGTGAAAACATTAAGCTCACTTGAAGATACAGCGAGACTGGCGTCCGGGTTCTCGCGGATCCTTGAGACGGGAGATGTGCTTTTGTTTACCGGGGAGATCGGTACCGGGAAAACCACATTTATCCAGGCTCTGGCGAGAGATCTGGGGATCCGGGAGCGGGTCACCAGCCCGACCTTCGTGATCCACACTATCCGGGATTCGGGGAGGATCCCGCTGAGCCATGTGGATCTCTATCGCCTGAACAATGACGATGAAGTGGAATGTATTGGATTTGAGGAGTACTATGATACGGCGGTTACGGTAATCGAGTGGGCCGACCGGTATTCCCGGTTTGAACCGCCGTATGTGGAACTTCACTTTGAATATGGTTCCCGGGAAGAGGAACGTATCGTTTCCATACTGCCCAACGGCGGAGACTGGAACGAGCGGTTAAAGGATATTTTGTGATATTGATAAGAGCAAGAAAAAATTTGCAGATAGCGGAGGTGGCATATGTCTGTCAGACTTAGCCTGGATGCTTCACAGTCTGTCGCCAGCTGTGGGGTGTCGGACGACGGCGGAAAGATCGTGTCGGGTACTATCGAGAGAGCGATAGAAAATTTTCCCGCGCTGATACGGGACGTTTTGGCCCGCGCGGATATAAGTTTAAATGATATTGACGAGATCGTGGTGTGCATCGGACCGGGTTCGCAGACCGGGATCCGGACTGCGGTTGTCACAGGCAACGCGTTGGCGCTGGCCCTGGGCAAACCGGTTTCGGGAGTGTTGAGTACAGACGCGGCGGCTATGTTTTCCGGAGCGGACGGAACCTTTCAGGCTGCCGTTTCGGCAGGGAGAAGGCGATGGTTTGTTGAAGAATATCGTCGGGAAGGCGACAGATTGAACCGTCTTGATGTGATGAAATTGGCAGACGAGCTGCCGGAAGGCACAGAGCCGGAGTTTTATCCCCCTGAAGCTATGTCCGGCAGTGAAAAAAACTGCGCGGCCGGAGTTTTAATGATAGCCGCGCAGCAGAGACATCTTATCTCTCAGGCAATGCTTGACGAGGTAAGACCGTATGAGCCGGAGAAGGACTGGTTTGAGGACCGGTGATCCTGCTGTACCATTGAAGCGGGGCTGTAAAAGCCCCGCACGACTTATCTGTATTAGTTATAGCAGATATAGAAGATGTTTTCCCGACTTTTTATGCTAAGCGGGAACCATGTGCATGACGGCGTTGAGGGAAGCATTGTAATTTCTTATGGTATAGATTAGAGGGACATTTTATGGATCATTTCAAATTACATTCCGAATACCAGCCCACCGGCGACCAGCCCCAGGCCATTGAGAAGCTGGTGCAGGGTTTCCGGGAGGGCAATCAGTGCCAGACCCTTCTTGGCGTCACCGGCTCCGGCAAGACCTTTACCATGGCCAACGTGATCCAGGCATTGAACAAGCCCACTCTGGTCATCGCCCACAATAAAACGCTGGCGGCCCAGCTTTACAGCGAGTTCAAGGAATTTTTCCCGGAGAACGCAGTAGAGTATTTTGTGAGTTATTATGATTATTATCAGCCGGAAGCCTATGTGCCTTCCTCGGATACTTATATCGCCAAGGACTCCGCTATCAATGACGAGATCGATAAGCTGCGGTTGTCGGCCACCACGGCCCTGACAGAGCGGCGGGATGTGATCATTATTGCCAGTGTGTCGTGTATTTACGGCCTGGGCAGCCCTGTGGACTACCAGAATATGGTAGTGTCCCTGCGGCCCGGTCAGATCAGAGACCGGGACAGCGTGGCCCGGCGGCTGATCGATATGCAGTACACCCGCAACGATATGGATTTCCACAGAGGCACCTTCCGGGTGCAGGGGGATGTGCTGGACATTTATCCTGCCAATGCCACAGACGTGGCGGTGCGGGTGGAATTTTTCGGGGACGAGGTGGACCGGATCACGGAGATCGACGTGCTCACCGGAGAGATCAAGGTCCGGCTGGAGCATGTGGCCATTTTCCCGGCGTCTCATTATGTGGTGCCCATGGACAAGATACTGGAGGCTGCTAAAAATATCGAGGCGGAGCTGGAGCAGCAGATCAAATACTTCAAGCAGCAGGACAAGCTGCTGGAAGCCCAGCGCATCGGCGAGCGGACGCATTTTGACCTGGAGATGCTCCGGGAGACAGGCTTTTGCAGCGGCATCGAGAACTATTCCCGCCATCTGTCCGGTCTGGCGCCGGGACAGCCGCCCTACACGCTCATCGACTATTTCCCGGACGATTTCATTATGATGATCGACGAGTCCCACATGACCATTCCCCAGATACGGGGCATGTTCAACGGCGATCGGGCCAGAAAGACGACGCTGGTAAATTACGGGTTCCGCCTGCCGTCTGCCCTGGACAACAGGCCGCTGAATTTTGAGGAATTTGAGAGCAAGATCAATCAGGTATTGTTTGTGTCCGCCACGCCCAATGTGTACGAGTCTGAACATGAACTGCTCCGGGCAGAACAGCTTATCCGGCCCACGGGGCTGCTGGACCCGGAGGTGACGGTGGTGCCCGTGGCGGGGCAGATCGACCACCTGCTGGGAGAAGTGCGCAGAGAGGTGGAGAAAAAGCACAAGGTCATGGTGACTACTCTCACCAAGCGCATGGCCGAGGACCTGACGGATTATATGAAGGAAGTGGGCATCCGGGTAAAATATCTCCATTCAGATATCGACACCCTGGAGCGCAGCGAGATCATCCGGGACATGCGGCTGGACGTGTTTGACGTGCTGGTGGGTATCAACCTGCTGCGGGAAGGCCTTGATATACCGGAGATCGCGCTGGTGGCTATACTGGACGCGGATAAGGAAGGCTTTCTCCGTTCAGAAACATCCTTGATCCAGACCATCGGCAGGGCGGCGAGAAACGCGGAAGGCCGGGTGATCATGTACGCGGACAATATGACCGATTCCATGGCGGTCGCCATTGAGGAGACAAACCGCCGCCGGCGTATACAGCAGGCGTACAACGAAGCCCACGGCATCACGCCCACTACCATCAAAAAGTCAGTGCGCGATCTGATCCGCATCTCCACGGAGATCGCCCGGGAGGAAGTGCGCATGGAGAAGGACCCGGAGTCCATGTCTCCGGAGGAACTGGAAAAACTCATCAAAAAAGTGGAAAAGCAGATGCGCAAGGCGGCCGCGGAACTGGACTTCGAGACAGCCGCCATGCTGCGTGACAAGATGATAGATCTGAAAAAGCACCTGGAACAGTAAAGGAAGCTAAGGAATCAAAGCGAAACAAGCGAAATGTGCTAAAAAATCAAAGCTAAGGAATCAAAGCTATGGAACAGACAATGAGATCACAGAGAGAATACATCCGGATCCGGGGCGCTGCGGAGCACAACCTGAAGAATATCGACCTGGACATTCCCAGAAATAAGCTGGTGGTGTTTACGGGTCTCAGCGGTTCGGGAAAATCTTCTCTGGCATTTGATACCATTTACGCGGAGGGACAGCGCCGTTATATGGAGTCCCTTTCCAGCTACGCCCGGCAGTTTCTGGGACAGATGGAAAAGCCTTCGGTGGAGAGCATTGACGGGCTGAGCCCGGCTATTTCCATTGATCAGAAGTCTACCAACCGCAATCCCCGTTCCACGGTGGGCACGGTGACGGAGATCTATGATTACTTCCGTCTGCTGTATGCCCGCATCGGTACGCCCCACTGTCCCCAGTGCGGCAGGGAGATCTCCCGGCAGACGGTGGACCAGATGGTGGACCAGATCATGGAGCTGCCGGAGCGCACCCGTATCCAGCTGCTGGCGCCGGTGGTCCGGGGCCGCAAGGGCGAGCACGCCAAAGTATTGGAGCGGGCCAGAAAGAGCGGCTACGTGCGGGTCAACATAGACGGCAATGTATACGAACTTTCGGAAGATATCAAGCTGGAAAAAAATAAAAAGCACAATATCGAGATCGTGGTGGACCGCCTGATCATCAAAGACGGCATTGAACAGCGGCTGACGGATTCTATCGAGACGGTGATGAAGCTGTCCGACGGCCTGCTCATGGTGGACGTCATAGACGGGGAGATGCTGCGGTTCAGCCAGAGCTTTTCCTGTCCGGACTGCGGGGTGAGCATTGAGGAGATCGAACCCAGGAGCTTTTCTTTTAATAATCCCTTCGGCGCCTGCCCGGAGTGCTATGGCCTCGGGTACAAGATGGAGTTTGATGACAGGCTTATGATACCGGACCGCTCCCTCAGTCTCAACGAGGGCGCTATCGTGGTGATGGGATGGCAGTCCAGCAATAAGCCGGGCAGCTTTACCCACGCTGTCCTGGAGGCCCTTGCCAGAGATTACGGGTTCAGTCTGGACACGCCCTTTCAGGATCTTGATAAGGACGTACAGGATATCATTATCCACGGCACCGGAGGAAGGACTTCCAAGGTATACTACAAAGGGCAGATGGGGGAAGGCGTCTATGATGTGGCTTTCGAGGGGCTGATCCGCAATGTGCAGCGCCGTTACCGGGAAACTGCCTCGGAGGTCAGCAAGGCCGAGTATGAGACGTTTATGGAGATCACTCCCTGTCGGCTGTGCAAAGGACAGCGTCTGAAAAAAGAAAGCCTTGCCGTAACGGTGAATGACAAAAATATCTACGAGATCACCAGCATGTCCGTAGGCGTGCTGCGGGAATTCCTGGAGAAGATGGAGCTGACCGGGCAGAAGCTGCAGATCGGCAAAGAGATATTAAAGGAGATCCGGGCGCGGATCGGATTTCTGTGCGACGTGGGGCTGGATTATCTGACCCTGGCAAGAGGGACGGCGTCCCTGTCCGGCGGAGAGGCCCAGCGCATCCGTCTGGCTACCCAGATCGGTTCCGGCCTTGTGGGGGTGGTGTACATTCTGGACGAGCCGAGCATCGGCCTCCATCAGCGGGACAACGACAAGCTGCTGGCCACGCTGAAGCGGCTGCGGGACCTGGGCAATACGCTGATCGTGGTGGAGCATGACGAGGATACGATGCTGGCGGCCGACTATGTAGTGGACATCGGACCCGGCGCGGGAGAGCACGGCGGGGAAGTGGTGGCCTGCGGCACCGCGCAGGAATTGATGCAGAATCCCCGTTCCATCACCGGCCAGTACCTGTCCGGCAAGCGGAAGATCCCTGTGCCTGCCGTGCGGAGGAAACCAACGGGCTGGCTGAAGGTGAAAGGCGCGGCCCAGAACAATCTGAAGCACATTGACGTGGACATTCCCCTGGGCGTTATGACGTGCGTGACCGGTGTGTCCGGTTCGGGAAAAAGCTCTCTTGTCAATGAGATCGTGTACAAGCGCCTGGCCAGGGACCTGAACAGGGCGAGGACCATTCCCGGCGAGCATGACGGCATGGAGGGGATCCGGCAGCTGGATAAGATCATCAACATTGACCAGTCGCCCATCGGGCGGACGCCCCGCTCCAATCCGGCCACTTACACCGGGGTGTTTGACCAGATCCGGGATCTGTTCGCCGCTACCGCGGACGCCAAGGCAAGAGGCTACAAAAAAGGCCGCTTCAGCTTTAACGTCAAGGGCGGACGGTGCGAGGCGTGCGCCGGCGACGGCATCATCAAGATAGAGATGCACTTTCTGCCGGATGTGTACGTGCCCTGCGAGGTATGCCAGGGCAGGCGCTATAACCGGGAGACGCTGGAGGTTAAGTATAAGGGAAAGAATATATACGAAGTGCTGGATATGACCGTGGAGGAGGCGCTGGATTTTTTTGACGCGGTGCCTTCCATCAAGCGCAAGATACAGACGCTGTACGACGTGGGCCTTTCCTACGCAAAACTGGGGCAGCCCTCTACCACTCTGTCCGGCGGCGAGGCCCAGCGGATCAAGCTGGCGGCGGAGCTGAGCAAGCGCAGCACGGGAAAGACCATATACGTGCTGGACGAGCCTACCACCGGCCTTCATTTCGCGGATGTGCACAAGCTTATTGATATATTGCAGCGGCTGGCGGAGGGCGGCAACACGGTGCTGGTCATCGAGCACAATCTGGACGTGATCAAGACGGCGGATTATATACTGGACATGGGCCCGGAAGGGGGCGACAGGGGCGGCACCCTCATCGCCCGGGGCACGCCGGAGGAGGTGGCGGCCGATCCTGCCTCCTACACGGGACAATATGTGAAAAAGTATCTGGAGAAAGACCGGACATGACGGCAGAAAACGCATCAGTTTGACAGCCTGCCGTCCGTCTGTCCGGCCGGCGCGGTTTGAAACGGAAAAAGAAAAAGATCCTGCAATGTCGTTACAGGACCTTTTCTTTCTGCATACTTAGAGAGAGGGAGTGCCTCACCGGTTTGCACCGGTGAGGCGTGAGTTATGAAAATTTATATTAGCTGTTTGCTAGTACGGTTATAATATACTGTATTTTTGTGACCATTTTGTGAATACAAAATGAACGATAAGTGAACATATTTTGAATTTGAAATTTTCTTGCTTTTCTCAAAGATTATGGTATGATAGAAAAAAGAGTTGTTGTTTTTATTTAATTAAGAAAGAGGTTTTTCATGGGAATGAAGGAAAAGTTAATGTCACTTCCCCTTACGGAGCTGCGGCAGATCGCCAAGGGCAGAGGGATGAAACGGGTGACAGGCCTGCGCAAGGACGACCTGATCCAGAAGATGCTGGAGATGGAAGGGCAGGAAGAAACGAAGGAAGATCCGAAGGCGGCGAAAGGACCGGAAAAAGCAGCAGACAGTCCGGAACACACAGAACCACAGGAACCGCCTCAGACAGAAACAGTAAGTCAGATAACCGATCCGGTAATTCAGCCAGCCATGGCGGATATCCCGCCCTCCCCGGCAGTTTACACAGAATTTCAGGGAACTCTCCCCTCCAACACCCAGGAAAAAGTAAGCGAATCACCAAGAGAAAGAGAAGCCGCGCGTCCGGTGCGGGAGACCAGGCGTGTCATTCCGTCTGACGGAGAACCCCAGCGTTATGCCCGCGGCACCAGAAATGAAGGCGATATTGTACACAACCGTCCCCGGATGGATATGGACAGCGGCAAGACGGTTTCCGGCATTCTGGAAGTGATGCCGGACGGGTTTGGCTTTATCCGCAGCGCCAATTTCCTGCCGGGAGAGGATGATGTATACGTAGCCCCGTCTCAGATCAGGCGGTTTGGCCTGCGCACGGGGGATATCGTGTGCGGCAATACGAGGGTGCAGCAGTCTACGGAAAAGTTCAGCGCTCTGCTTTATCTGAAGACTGTTAACGGCATGTCGCTGGAGAGCCTGGGTCACAGGATGCAGTTTGAGAAGATGACGCCGGTATTTCCGCAGGACAATCTCCGGCTGTCTCAGGGGACAAGCAATGTGGCCATGCGGATCGTGGATCTTGTGTCTCCTGTTGGAAAAGGCCAGCGCGGCATGATCGTGTCGCCGCCGAAAGCGGGAAAGACTACTTTATTAAAGCAGATCGCCAAGTCCGTGGTGGCAAATCATCCGGACATGCATCTGATCATCCTGCTCATCGACGAGCGTCCTGAGGAAGTGACAGATATCAAAGAGTCCATTCAGGGCGAGCAGGTGGAAGTGATCTATTCTACGTTTGACGAGCTGCCGGAGCGCCATAAACGGGTTTCGGAAATGGTACTGGAACGGGCGAAGCGCCTTGTGGAGAGCCATAAGGATGTGGTGATCCTGCTGGACAGCATAACCCGGCTGGCCCGCGCGTACAATCTTACCATTCCTTCCAGCGGACGTACCTTGTCCGGCGGTCTGGATCCCGCGGCCCTGCATATGCCCAAGCGGTTTTTCGGCGCCGCGCGGAACATGCGCGAGGGCGGCAGCCTGACCATTCTCGCGACGGCCCTTGTGGATACGGGCAGCAAGATGGACGATGTAGTGTATGAGGAGTTTAAGGGTACGGGCAATATGGAGCTTGTGCTGGACAGAAAGCTTTCCGAGCGCCGTATCTTCCCTGCCGTGGATATTGTAAAGTCCGGCACCCGGAGAGAAGATCTGCTTCTTAATAAGGAAGAAATGCTGGCGGTCTACAACATGCGCCGTGGCTTTAACAGCGGCAAGGCGGACGAGGCGGTGGAGCGGACGCTGGATATGTTTGCCCGCACCCGCAGCAACCAGGATTTTGTGCAGATCATGCGGAAAACAAAGCTGTACTGATGGGTTGTTGACCCGATCTTGCGCCGCCCGGCCGGGAGCACAGGTAAAATATTAACAGATTGTAACGAAATATGCTTGCATTATCAGATGGCCTATGCTATAATGACAAAGCTGTTTTATGAAGTAAAAGCAGAAATGTGCTTTATATAACAATGATCGGCAGTGAGGTGATAAGCATGCGCGAAGGAATCCATCCCGAATACCATCAGGCAACCGTGACCTGCAACTGTGGCAACACATTTACCACCGGATCCACAAAAAAAGACATCCACGTGGAGATCTGTTCCAAGTGCCACCCCTTCTATACAGGGCAGCAGAAAGCTACGGCCGCAAGGGGACGTATTGATAAATTCAATCGTAAGTATGGTATCAATAATTGAGAAGAGTGAAGACGGGCAGGCAGACCACGGTTTGCGTGCCCTTTTTCGTTGGACAAGACGATCCTTTCCGTTTCCGGGAAAGGATGTTTCTTTGTCCTTTGGGACAGGAAAGAAGGTGCAGTATGAGAACTTCCGGGATCGGCGGACAGGCCGTTATGGAAGGGGTGATGATGCGCAACCGCAATCAGTACGCTGTGGCGGTGCGCAAACCCGACGGGGATATAGAGGTAAAGGCGGAGCCGTGCCACAGTGTTATTCCCATTAAAGCATTGACGACCACTCCCTTTGTCAGGGGTATTTTTAATTTGATCGATTCTCTTGTGCTGGGTATGAAAAGCCTGTATTTTTCCGCTGACTTTTTCATGGACGAGGAAGAAGACGGAAAAGAAAAGAAGAAACAGGAAGAGAAGGATCCGGCAGAGAAGAAGCAGGAGGACGGCGGAGAAAAGAAAGGCGGCAGCGACGCGCTGGTCATGGCTACCATGTGCCTGTCGGTGGTACTGGCGCTGGCGCTGTTTGTGGCGCTCCCCTTCGGCGTTGCGGAACTGCTGAGGCGGTTTGTCACCCAGAATGATTCTGTGATCGTTACCATTGAGAGTATTGTGAGGATCGCCATCTTCCTTGTGTATATCATACTGGTGGCGCGTATGGAGGACATACAGCGTCTGTTCCGGTATCACGGCGCGGAGCACAAATGCATCAACTGCATCGAACAGGGGCTGGAGCTCAATGTAGAGAATGTGCGCATCAGTTCCAAGGAGCACAAGCGCTGCGGTACCAGCTTTCTTCTGATCGTCATGATCGTCAGCATGGTAGTGGGCATACTGGTGTTCAGCTTCGTTCATGTGGAGCAGGGCTGGCTGCGATTCGTGATCCGTCTGCTGTTTATTCCCGTTGTGGCGGGGCTGGCGTATGAATTCATCCGGCTGGCCGGCAGCAGCGACAGCCGGATCGTGGCTGTTTTGAGCAAGCCCGGCCTGTGGCTTCAGGATGTGACTACGAAGGAACCGGACGACGATATGATACTGGTGGGCATTGCCAGCGTGGAGGCGGTGTTTGACTGGAGGGCCTTCCAGAAGGATGTGCGGGAAGGCGTTGAAGATCCCGACAAGACCTATTATCCGGAAACAGCCCAAGAGGCGGCCGAGGCAGTATGACCTGGCGGGAACTTTTGAATGAGGGCAGAAACCGTCTGGACGGCGTCGGCATCCGTGACAGCGCTACGGACAGCCGACTTTTGCTGGAACACGCTACGGGGAAAAATCGTGCCTGGCATATCGCTCATGAATCCGATCCCGCGGATCCGGCGAACTGCGCGCGGTATGAGAAGCTGATCGGGGAGCGGTGCAGGCGGATCCCCCTGCAGCACATTACCGGCGTGCAGAATTTTATGGGGCTGGATTTCCGGGTGAATCCGGATGTGCTCGTGCCCCGGCAGGATACGGAGACGCTGGTGGAGGCGGCTCTGAAGCTGGCAAAGCCGGGCTGGCGGGTGCTGGATGTGTGTACCGGTTCCGGGTGCATTGCCGTGAGCATGAAACACTACATGCCGGACCTGCTGGTGACCGGTTCGGATATTTCCGAAAAAGCCCTCAGGGTGGCAGAAGAAAATGCCGTTCGTCTTCTGGCGGATGTGACCTGGCTGCGGAGCGATCTGCTGGAGACGGTTCCGGGGACCTATCACATGATCCTGTCCAACCCGCCGTATATTCCGGGCGGCGTTATCGGCACGCTGGAGCCGGAGGTGGCGGAACACGATCCCCGGATCGCCCTGGACGGCGGCCCGGACGGACTGGATTTTTACCGGCGGCTCGCGGACGCGGTGCCGGACCATCTGGAACGCGGCGGGTGGTTTTTGACGGAGATCGGATATGATCAGGGCCGGCAGGTAAAGCGGTGGATGGAGCAGGCGGGGTTTTGCCATGTTTCCGTCATGACGGATCTGGCGGGACTGGACCGGGTAGTGGCCGCGCAAAAAGGATAGAGAGGTATGATGGAGCTATGTATGATAAATTGGAAGATTTGTGCCTCCGGCTGGAAGAGGTGATCAGCCAGCTGGGAGAACCTGACGTGGCCGGCGACCAGGACCGGTTCCGCAGGCTGATGAAAGAGCAGAACGATCTGATCCCCATAGTGGATGCATACAAAAAATATAAAGCTGCCAGCGAGACGGTTGCCGACAGCCTGGAGATGCTGGAGAGCGAGAATGACGAGGAAATGCGGGAAATGCTGAAGGAGGAGCTTTCTCAGGCTAGAGAAGACGTGGACCGGCTGGACCATCAGCTGAAGGTCCTTCTGCTGCCCAGGGACCCCAACGATGATAAAAATGTCATTGTAGAGATCCGGGCGGGAGCCGGAGGAGACGAGGCGGCTCTTTTCGCGGCGGATATTTTCCGCATGTACAGCAATTTTGCGGAGCGCAACCGATGGCGGGTGGAGACCATGAACTCCAACGAGAACGGGCTTGGCGGCTACAAGGAGATCATTTTTATGATCACCGGCCAGGGCGCCTACAGCAAATTGAAATATGAGAGCGGCGTCCACAGAGTGCAGCGGATCCCGGCTACGGAATCCGGAGGGCGCATCCATACTTCTACCGTCACCGTTGCCATTATGCCGGAGGCGGAGGAGGTAGATGTGCAGATCGATATGAACGACTGCCGGTTTGATGTGTTCCGGGCCAGCGGCAACGGCGGACAGTGCGTCAACACCACGGACTCGGCGGTGCGGCTCACCCATATTCCTACAGGCATCGTGATCTCGTGCCAGGATGAGAAAAGCCAGCTGAAAAACAAGGACAAGGCGCTGAAGGTGCTGCGCAGCCGTCTCTATGAGCTGGAGCAGGCAAAGAAGCATGACGCCGAGGCGGAGACCCGCCGCAGCCAGGTGGGCACGGGAGATCGTTCGGAAAAGATCCGTACGTATAACTATCCCCAGGGCAGAGTGACGGATCATCGGATCAAGCTGACCCTTCACCGGCTGGACAGCATCATCAACGGAGATCTGGAGGAGATCATCGACAGCCTTATTGCCGCCGACCAGGCGGCAAAGCTGGCAAACATGCAGGAGACAGCCTGAATTCCGGCAGGAAGATCATTATAAGAAAAAAGACGCGGTATTTCATTTTTTTCACAAGAAATACCGCGTTTTTTGTGATTTTTTGCAGCATTTTGTCGTATTAAACAAAGGGCCTGAGAGATTTGTCGCACGGTTTTTCGCGCATACTGCATGATCTATGGTATAATCTTAAAGAGGCGAAATAAGTGTATTACCATATATTACCGGAAATACTTGAATATTTGAAACTGCAGTTATGCCAGGTGGCAGGTTTATCGGAAGAAGACTTTCAGGGCGGGGAAACAGGCGGCCAGTATCACTTGAAATATGTCGCGCATAATATACGCCCGGATATTTTTGAATCATTTTCCAAAAATCCCCATATGCTTGATGAGCAGGCGGAGTTTTTATGTTTTATCGGATCGTCGGACGCGCTTACGCTGAATACTCTCGGCGGAAGACGCTGTGTTATGGAAAGACCCTGCGGAAAGATCGATCCCGGCCGGTATATGGTTACCTACTGGCCCAGGATGCCCATTCTTGACAGTAAAAACGCATATCTTGTGCCCCACGCGGTGCTGCAGTCTGAAGACAGGCAGCTGCTGTGTCTCTGGCATACCGATTTCATGGATTGGCTCACCATGCCTCAGGCCGCTCTCAAGGAGGATTTTCTGGCGCCGGAATTGTACCATGACCCGGAAATTTCGCAACTATTTCATTTTGGATACGAACTGCTGCTTTCGGACATGACCGAAAACCAGAAAGAATATGAGTACGCGTTTCACTGGTTTGACGCCTATCAGCTTTTGCATCATTTTCTGGCGGCATACAATTATGTGAGCTGGTATAACGGATGCGCCAGATTTGCCCGCCAGCCGTTCATCCGGAAATGCGTGCTGCACAAAAGCCTGTGGCTGGCAGTCTGCCCGGAAATATACGGATCGTATGTCGGGCGGGTCCTGATCGACCAGCGCAGCCTTTTGAAGGAAGCGGCCATCGCGAAGGAACGTCTGGGGCCTTTTCTGGATCGTCTGCGGGAGATCACGGGAGTACAATATACATGGCAGATCATTTCATGGAAGGATTGTCTTTCCTGTGTGGAAACAGAACCCTGTGAGCGGAAATGGATGACTCGTTATGAAATATGACGGAGAAACTGCGGGTCAGGCAGAAGGGTATGGAGACAATGGATGAGTTACAGCGGCTGATCAATGAAAACCGCCGGATAAAGGCGGAAAACGAAAATCTGCAGCAGAAAGTCAGAGAAATAAAAAGCGCAACTGCAAACTGGAAAGAATTGTCCGGTGTGTTTTATACTACATTAAAGCAAACTGTTCAGAAATATGACTATGATATTTCAAAACGGAGGTAACCATGCTGCTTGTATATTATTGCGATGAACCGGAGTGCAGGCGGGCGTATATACGCTCGGATGAAAGATCAGTGGAGGAGAACCAGATCTGTCCCAACTGCAGGACGCCCATGTTTTTCGTGGCGGATTACAGATACTGGAGCTCTGTCAGCGAGGAGCGCCGGAAGATGCTTGTGAAGCGCCGCCTCAAAGCATCCCCTTTTGCGGGCGGCCGCGGGATCGGGAGAGAAAAGTCCCGGCCTGTGAGCAGAGAGGAGCTGCTGGAGGAAAACCGGCTGCTTCAGGAGGAGCAGGAGCGGCTGAAGAGGAGCCTGCAGTATTACACGAGGCTGCGGCAGTATTGGGAAAAGGTTGCCAACAGGCTGCATGACGCTATCTGGACCGTTCTGGTGAAAGAGGAACCGGCCCGCTACGGCATCTTGTACCCGGACAAAAAATTTGATGAAAATGTGGAGGAACTTTTGGCATCCCTGCCCCGTCTGAAGTGAGGGCAGGGTTTTCTTTTGCATAATCTTGACGAAACAGGAAAATAGGTTTAAAATGACTCCATAAAAATCGCCGGAAGGGCGAAGAAAAGGAGATAATATTATGATTATTACGCTGAAGGATGGATCACAGAAGGAATATCAGCAGCCCATGTCAGTGTATGATATCGCGCTGGATATCAGCGAGGGACTGGCAAGAGCCGCCTGTGCGGGGCAGATAGACGGGAAAACGGTGGATCTGCGAACTACCATTGACAGAGACTGCCGGCTGAATATCCTCACCGCCGCGGACCCGGAGGGCCTGGCTACCATCCGTCATACAGCGTCTCATGTACTGGCGGAGGCAGTAAAGCATCTGTATCCGGAAGCAAAACTGGCCATCGGTCCGTCCATAGATACCGGTTTTTATTATGACTTTGAGCATGAATCCTTTACCAGGGAGGAACTGGACGCCCTGGAAAAAGAGATGAAGGCCATCATTAAAAAAGGCGCGAAGCTGGAGCGGTTCACTCTTCCCAGAGAAGAAGCTATTAAATATATGGAAGAGAAGGGCGAGCCTTACAAGGTTGAATTGATCCGGGATCTGCCGGAGGATGCGGAGATCTCCTTCTACAGCCAGGGAGATTTTGTGGATCTGTGCGCCGGTCCCCATCTGATGAGCACAAAGGGCATTAAGGCCTTCAAGCTGACATCCAGCTCCGGCGCTTACTGGAGAGGCAACGAGAAGAACAAGATGCTGGCCCGTATCTACGGCACAGCTTTTAATAAGAAGGAAGAGCTGCAGGCGTACTTAAAGCAGCTGGAGGAAGCAAAGCTGCGGGATCACAACAAGCTGGGCCGGGAGATGGAGCTGTTCACCACGGTGGACGTCATCGGCCAGGGTCTTCCTCTGATCATGCCCAAGGGTGTTACCATCATCAACACCATGCAGCGGTGGATCGAGGATGAGGAGACAAAGCGGGGGTACGTCCGCACAAAGACGCCCCTCATGGCAAAGAGCGACCTGTATAAGATCTCCGGCCACTGGGATCACTACAAGGACGGCATGTTTGTGCTGGGAGACGAGGAGAAGGACAAGGAGGTGTATGCCCTCCGTCCCATGACCTGTCCCTTCCAGTATTATGTGTACAAGGCAACCCAGCATTCCTACCGGGATCTGCCCATCCGTTACGGCGAGACGTCTACTCTGTTCCGCAATGAGGATTCCGGCGAGATGCACGGACTGACCAGAGTGCGCCAGTTCACCATCTCAGAGGGACACCTGATCATGCGGCCCGACCAGATGGCGGAAGAGTTTAAGAAGTGTCTGGAGCTGGCAAGCTACTGTCTCCGCACCCTGGGCGTGGAGGAAGATGTGACCTACCGCCTGTCCAAGTGGGATCCCAATGATCCGGACAAATACATCGGCACGGCGGAGGTGTGGGAGAAGACCCAAGGCCATATCCGCGACGCCCTTACCGAGCTGGGCATTCCTTTTGTGGAGGCAGAGGGAGAGGCAGCCTTCTACGGCCCCAAGGTGGACATTCAGGCCAAAAACGTGTACGGCAAGGAAGATACCATGATCACCATTCAGTGGGACGACCTGCTGGCCGAGCAGTACGACATGTATTACATTGATCAGAACGGCGAGAAGAAGCGCCCCAGCATCATCCACCGCACCAGCATGGGCTGCTATGAGCGGACGCTGGCATGGCTCATTGAAAAATACGCCGGGCTGTTCCCTACCTGGCTCTGCCCCGAGCAGGTGCGTGTGCTTCCCATCTCCGAGAAATATATGGATTACGCCCAGAAGGTCAACCAGCAGCTTCTTGACGCGGGGATCCGAAGCTCCGTGGACGGCCGCAGCG
This sequence comes from uncultured Lachnospiraceae bacterium, assembly GCA_947623905.1. Classification (GTDB taxonomy): domain Bacteria; phylum Bacillota; class Clostridia; order Lachnospirales; family Lachnospiraceae; genus CANQHX01. The sequence goes on along the minus strand of CANQHX010000027.1, from coordinate 4,650 downwards.
AAAAGATCGGCTATAAGATCAGGGAGAGCCGGGTGCAGAAGGTGCCTTACATGCTCATCGTGGGACAGAAGGAAGAAGAGGACAATGTAGTAGCGGTCCGCAGCCGGTATCTGGGCGATGAAGGCCAGAAACCTCTGCAGCAGTTTATGGACGATATCCTTGAGGAGATCCGCACAAAGGAGATCCGCAAGATCGAAGTGCAGGAGAATAAATAATGAAGAAAACAGCATACTAGCAGCAGGAAGCACGAAAGTGCTGACTATCAAACCGCCGCTGCCAGGCGGCAGAGGGAGGTAGCTATGCCTGATCTGGTATGCTCTGCGAAGGACTGCGTATTCAATGACAATGAATACTGCATGGCAGAAAAGATTCACATCGAGGATGATACCTGCTGTGAAAGCTTCTGCGACGATCCTGAAACGGAAAACAGCGGCTGCAGCTGTAAATAAGACGGCAGCCGGAGAAAAGGGGCCCCTGGGCCCCTTTTCTGCTGCGCTGCGGGAATTTCCCGCGGCATTTTCGCCCGGACATTTTTATTCCGGGGCGTTTTGGCGCAAATTGCAATCTTCCGGGGCGTTCTGGTGAAATTTTCCTTGACAATAGACTGCCCCAACGTGTATACTACTATGGCATGCGTGAAAATGTATGTTTATTGCCGTGCAAAAGGGCAGTAAACGTACATTTTTATACGGCAAAAAAATAACAGGAGGTGAAAATGAATGCCTACATTTAACCAGTTGGTAAGAAAGGGTCGCCAGACAGCTGTGAAGAAGTCAACCGCTCCTGCTCTGCAGAAGGGTTTCAACTCCTTACAGAAGAAGGCTACGGACACTTCTGCTCCTCAGAAGCGCGGTGTTTGTACTGCGGTGAAGACCACCACCCCCAAGAAGCCTAACTCAGCTCTTCGTAAGATCGCCAGAGTACGTCTTTCCAACGGTATCGAAGTGACAAGCTATATCCCCGGCGAAGGCCACAACCTTCAGGAGCATAGCGTTGTGCTCATCCGCGGCGGCCGTGTAAAGGACCTGCCCGGTACAAGATACCACATCATCAGAGGTACGCTGGATACAGCCGGTGTTGCAAAGAGAAGACAGGCCCGCTCCAAGTACGGCGCAAAGAGACCGAAGGGCGGAAAGTAAATCAGGACCACAAACAGAACGAAGGTTAGTGCCGGTATTCAAGTATCACCCTGCTTGCAGGATATAGATTTGCAACACCAGCACGAACACAGTCGAACGACACATGTGAGTACCGTTGATTTAAATGTAAATATTTAAGGAGGGAAGTATCGTGCCGCGTAAAGGACATACTCAGAAAAGAGACGTATTGGCAGATCCCCTGTACAACAACAAGGTCGTTACCAAGCTGATCAACAACATCATGCTGGACGGCAAGAAGGGCGTTGCACAGAAGATCGTGTACGGCGCATTTGAGATCGTTGCCGACAAGACCGGTAAGAGTGCCGTAGAAGTATTCCAGCAGGCCATGGAAAACATCATGCCTGTGCTGGAAGTAAAGGCACGCCGTATCGGCGGCGCAACCTATCAGGTGCCCATTGAGGTGAGGGCTGACAGACGTCAGGCTCTTGCTCTCCGCTGGCTCACCAACTATTCCCGCGCAAGAAGCGAGAAGACGATGGTGGAGAGACTGGCAAATGAGATTATGGATGCAGCCAACAACACTGGCTCAGCCGTAAAGAGAAAAGAGGATATGCACAAGATGGCAGAGGCAAACAAAGCCTTCGCGCACTACAGATTCTAATACTGTACGTGACGCCGCGAGGCTTCAGCTTTCGCGCATGACCGTTTTTGACGGTAAAGCCGTTTTGTGGATCATTAGGAGGAAAAATCCGTGGCTGGAAGAGAATATCCGTTAGAGAGAACAAGAAATATTGGTATCATGGCGCACATTGATGCCGGTAAGACTACGCTGACGGAGCGTATTTTGTACTACACCGGTGTCAACTACAAGATCGGCGACACCCATGAAGGTACTGCTACCATGGACTGGATGGAACAGGAGCAGGAGAGAGGTATCACCATTACCTCCGCTGCTACTACTTGTCACTGGACGCTGCAGGAGAACGCAAAGCCCAAGCCGGGCGCCCTGGAGCATCGTATCAACATCATCGACACCCCGGGACACGTGGACTTTACCGTGGAGGTAGAGCGTTCCCTGCGTGTGCTGGACGGCGCGGTAGGCGTTTTCTGCGCAAAAGGCGGCGTAGAGCCCCAGTCAGAGAACGTGTGGCGTCAGGCAGATACCTATAACGTACCCCGTATGGCATTCATCAACAAGATGGACATTCTGGGTGCAGACTTTTACAACGCAGTACAGATGATCAAGGATCGTCTGGGCAAAAATGCGGTGCCTTTGCAGCTGCCCATCGGCAAAGAGGACGACTTCAAGGGCCTTATCGACCTGTTTGAGATGCAGGCTTATATTTACAACGATGACAAGGGCGAGGACATCAGCATCGTTCCCATTCCCGAGGACATGCAGGACGACGCCGAGTTGTACCGCACCGACATGATCGAGAAGATCTGCGAGACAGACGACGATCTGATGATGCAGTACCTGGAGGGCGAGGAGCCTTCCACCGAGGATCTGAAGGCAGCCTTGCGGAAAGCTACCTGCAAATGTGAGATCATCCCCGTATGCTGCGGCAGCGCGTACCGCAATAAGGGCGTGCAGAAGCTGCTGGACGCTGTGGTGGAATATATGCCCGCTCCTACGGACATTGAGGCCATCAAGGGCGTGGACGAGAACGGCAATGAAGTTGTAAGGCACAGCTCCGATGAAGAGCCTTTCTCCGCTCTGGCATTTAAGATCATGGCCGATCCCTTTGTGGGCAAGCTGGCCTTCTTCCGTGTGTATTCCGGTACGATGAACTCCGGTTCTTACGTACTCAATGCCACCAAGGGCAAGAAGGAACGTGTGGGACGTATCCTGCAGATGCACGCCAACAAGAGAGCCGAGCTGGATAAAGTATACTCCGGCGATATTGCGGCAGCCGTGGGCTTTAAGCTGACGACTACCGGCGACACCATCTGCGACGAGCAGCATCCCGTTATCCTGGAATCCATGGAGTTCCCTGAGCCGGTTATCGAGCTGGCCATCGAGCCCAAGACAAAGGCAGGCCAGGGCAAGATGGGTGAGGCACTTGCCAAGCTGGCAGAGGAGGATCCTACCTTCCGCGCCCACACAGACCAGGAGACAGGACAGACCATCATCGCAGGTATGGGTGAGCTCCATCTGGAGATCATCGTGGACCGTCTGCTCCGTGAGTTTAAAGTAGAGGCAAACGTAGGCGCTCCTCAGGTGGCCTACAAGGAGACCTTTACCAAGCCTGTGGATGTGGACAGCAAGTATGCCAAGCAGTCCGGCGGACGTGGTCAGTATGGTCACTGTAAAGTGCGGTTTGAGCCTATGGACGCCAACGGTGAGGAGACATTCAAGTTTGATTCCGAGGTAGTGGGCGGTTCCATTCCCAAGGAATATATCCCCGCTGTAGGCGAAGGTATCGAGGAAGCCGCGCAGGCCGGTATCCTGGCAGGATTTCCCGTGCTGGGCGTACACGCTACCGTGTACGATGGATCCTATCATGAAGTGGACTCCAGTGAGATGGCATTCCACATCGCAGGTTCCATGGCTTTCAAAGACGCAATGAAGAAGGGTGACCCCGTGCTCCTTGAGCCTATCATGAGGGTAGAGGTTACCACGCCCGAGGATTACATGGGCGATGTGATCGGCGACATCAACTCCCGCCGGGGCCGTATCGAGGGTATGGATGATATCGGCGGCGGCAAGATGATCAGAGGATTCGTGCCTTTGGCCGAGATGTTCGGTTATTCCACGGATCTGCGTTCCAAGACACAGGGCCGCGGCAACTATTCCATGTTCTTTGACAGATACGAGCAGGTGCCCAAGTCCGTTCAGGAGAAGATCGTTTCCGATAAGCAGAAATAAGGAATGAGTCGTCAGTTATTGGCAATAATTTCCCATATACAGGCATTTTTCACTTGAAAAGTGGCCTGTAATGCAATATAATCAATACTAAGCAAATTTTAACCGCCAAAGAGGCGCAAAAAAGGAGGAAAACCCAAAATGGCAAAGCAAAAGTTTGAGAGAACGAAACCCCATTGTAATATTGGTACCATTGGCCACGTTGACCATGGTAAAACCACTCTGACCGCTGCTATCACAAAGGTTCTGGCCGAGAGAGTTGCAGGTAACGTAGCAACTGATTTCGATAACATCGATAAGGCGCCCGAAGAGAGAGAGCGTGGTATCACCATTTCTACCGCTCACGTTGAGTATGAGACAGAGAAGAGACATTATGCGCACGTTGACTGCCCGGGACATGCCGACTATGTAAAGAACATGATCACCGGCGCTGCTCAGATGGACGGCGCTATCCTGGTAGTAGCCGCTACCGACGGTGTGATGGCTCAGACAAAGGAGCACATCCTGCTGTCCCGTCAGGTAGGCGTGCCTTATATCGTAGTGTTCATGAACAAGTGCGATATGGTAGACGACGAAGAGCTTCTTGAGCTGGTTGAGATGGAGATCACAGAGCAGCTGGAAGAGTACGAGTTCACAGACTGCCCTATCATCAAGGGTTCCGCTCTGAAAGCTCTGGAAGATCCC
>CANQHX010000026.1 GCA_947623905.1 uncultured Lachnospiraceae bacterium | reverse complement strand
GATGAGATGCCCCCGTCTGATGCATTATCGTCCCTATATTTCAGTTTCCGTCCTTTGCTTCTCCTCCATCCACTGTCGATACTCGTCCAGGCGTTGAATAAACCCGCTAAACTCAGGTACGGTAAAATCCAGTTCCTTATATCTTACGGGATAGATAACGCCTTTATTGATCAGCTGCGCCCTTGTTGTAGATATCTGATTTACATTTTTATGGAGATTCTTCGCCACATTCGCTATTGTACATGGCAATTCTCCACACTGTACCATGGCGAATATGAATTTTTTATCGCTTTCTGCGCATCGTTCATACCTTACCTTAAAAAACCCAATATCCATTGTATGAAAGAATTCCTCTATGTTTTCCTCAACATGAGAAGCCTGAATCATTCTTTCATCCACATTTTTATAAACGATCTGGCACATTTGCTGTATAAAAAATGGATAACCCCTCGTTACGGAAATGATTTTTTCGACAGCCTCATCAGAGTATGTCACTCCAAATCGATCTGCCGGTATCCGTATAGCGTTTCTGCACTGGGCGTCTGTCAACGAACCGATTTCTTTATACAAAAACAATCTTTCTGAATATGATTTTTCTTCCGATAGCATCTTATATATCTTAGGCAGTCCGGCCCCGATCACCATAACCGGATAACCGAGTTGATTTGTACGATGCAGCGCGGCGATCAAAGCCCCTAATTCTTTTGAATCCATATATTGTATTTCATCTATGAAAAAACACAGGGGCGTTTCTGTTTTGAGAGCAGTTTCTCCGATTGTTATAAAAACATCTGTCAGACTTTGCGTCAGATTGGATGTTTTATATAATTCTTTTTCCTGAAGTGATAAAGAAAACGTGTTATCGTTGGGATCAAAAGAAACTACCAGGGCTTTAATCGCATCCAAAGGCTTTTGAATAAGGTGCATAAATTTTTCTTTCATACTCACTTTTCGTAAAAATGCCTGTGAACAGGAGGCAATCTGTGAGATAAAATCATTTCTTTCTTCTATTTCGATATGTCTGCAAAAAATATCGCGTTCTTCCGCTTTATTTTGCAGCGTGTTGATCAAAACTGTTTTACCTACCCCTCGTAAACCACTGAAAATGACAGATTGGGTCGGTATATTTCTCTTAATGGATTCAAACATTTGTTCCACATTTCTGATATCCTCATCACGGCCAGCTAGATATGTCGGCATTAACCCCGCACCAGGTCTGTATGGATTTATTTTATACATCCTTGTCACCTCCAGCTATATCATCTCATACTTTTCCAGTATCGTCAATTCCTTTACGCATTTCCACGCCAAAAAATCCCTATAGGTGCATATAAGTATTCAAAAGGTTGCTGCTATCCTTCAACCTTCCTCATGCTTTCGGCTGATAAGTCATCGTGACATATTTACTTTCCGACAGATCGTCCCAAGGGCCGTATTCCGTGATCTGGCAGTCGTGATGAAGATCTTCCGCAACTTCAAGGATCACATCCTTCAATTCCAGCTTGTCAATAAACATTTACGCCTGAAAACGGCTGGCTCAAACTGCCGCATCTCCGCTGACGATATCATAATACACCCGGGAGGTGGCCTTGTACACCAGAACATAAAACAGGGCGAATACCAGGAAGCAGCCCGCGGTCACGCCTATGAGCAGCCACACATCAGTGAGGGAAAAGAGCACCAGCATCTTGTCGATCAGCGGGAAAGCGAAGGCCATGTGGATTCCGGCTGTCACAAGGGGCAGGAAAAATACGGTGAGCACCTGGGAATTGATGCTCTTCCGGATCTCCTTTTTCGTCATGCCCACCTTCTGCATGATCCCAAACCGGGACTGGTCCTCGTAGCCCTCCGACACCTGCTTGTAGTAAATGATCAGCACGGCGCCGAACAAAAACACGATGCCAAGAAGGATCCCCAGAAACAGCAGACCGCCGTACAATCCGTAAAAATCCGCCCGTTCCCAGGCGATGCCGTCCACCACCATATGGATTTCCTCAAAGCCGTTGCCTGACAGCAGCCCTTCCATCCGATCCCATGTCTGCCGCAGCACGTCGATCTGCACCTGATCCTCCGCCGACATGTCATATCCGTAGTACCAGTGATAATTCACCAGCTTGTTGCCGGAAAAATCCGCCAGCCCGTTCAGAGGCGCCAGAACCTCCTCCGGATCTGCAAGGAACAGATACATGGACGGGATTATCTGCATGCTGTCTGTGCCATCTTTGATAAATCCTTTTGCCATTTTCACCTTCATGGGCGCCCCGTCTCCCACGGCGATGGTATCGCCCTCATACTGGTGCCTGGTGGTGTACATGAGCACCTCCCCCGGCTCCAGCGTCACATTTTCTCCCATAAGCCGGTTGTAATCCTCCAGAGACACGAGGAATACCTGCCATATACCGGAGAAATTTCCCATGGAAAACTGCTCCATGGCCGACATGGACGAATCCAGATCGATCCGGCCGTCCTGCAAGAAGCCCGCCATATCCGCCATCTGATAATCCAGTATATGTTCCGCAAATACGCCGTTTTCCTTTACGACCTCCATGAAGGCGGCGCGGATCTGGTCCTTTTGCGGACCGTCCGACAGTTCCATGTCCGTGAAGGTCACATCCATGTAAATATCCCGCGGATAACGGTTGCGCAGGCTCGTCTCCTTGCCCACGTACAGGCACGTGGTACTGGACAGCATCACCAGTACCATGGTGGACAGAATGCAGATAGACGCCAGCCCCGCGCCGTTTCGCTTCATGCGGTATATCATGGAAGATACCGACACGAAATGGTTGGTCCTGTAATAATATCTTTTATTTTTCTGCAGGAGCCTGCAGAACGCCACCGACCCGGCGATAAAGAGCAGATAGGTGCCCACGATGACCATGACCACCGCCACGAAAAACCACATGAACGCCTCTAAGGGATACTGAATGGACAGCGCCAGCCAGTAAGCCGCGCCCAACACCACCAAGCCGGCAACGGCCAGCAGCCAGTTGGCTCTGGGCGGCTTTTCTCCCACATTTTCACTGCGCAGCAGGGCAATGGGATTTGCCAGGTGGATCTGCCGCAGAGCGTTTAACAGCAGCAGGAAAAAGATAGGCACAAAAACCATCACCGTAAACAGGACAGACCCCGGATCCACATGTAAGCTGTAGTCCGTCTGGGTCTGGAGGATATTGACCATCACCAGCTCTCCCACCTTGGAGAACAGGATGCCGGCTGCCAGTCCGCCCGCCAGCGCCACCGCCGCGATGATCAGGCTTTCCCACAGCAGGATCCGCGCCAGGTTCCATTTGCCCATGCCGAGGATATTGTACAGGCCGAATTCCGTCTTGCGCCTGCGCATGAGGAACGCGTTTGTGTAAAACAGGAAGATGACGGAAAAAACAGCGATGACATTTCTGCCCATCGACAGTATGTTCTGGATCATGTCCCCGCCCTTCATGGCCCGCACCGTCTCACTGGTGCAGAGAAACGATACAATGTAAAACATCATCACCATGCCAACGCAGGCGAGAATGTAGGGCACGTACAGCCGCCTGTTCTTCTTCATGCCGCTTACTGCCAGCTTCGGATACAATCCCTTTCTCATGCCGGATCACCACCTGTCGCAAGCAATGTGAGGGTTTCGGAGATCTTCTGGTACATCTGCTCCTCCGTAAAAACGCCCCGATAGATCTGGTGGAACACCTGGCCGTCCCGGATAAACAGCACCCGCCCCGCATGGCTGGCCGCCTTCACCGAATGGGTCACCATAAGGATGGTCTGGCCGCCCGCGTTGATCTGGCTGAACAGCCCCAGCAATTCATCGGTGGCCTTAGAATCTAGAGCCCCCGTGGGCTCGTCGGCCAACACCAATCTGGGCTCTGTGATCAGCGCCCTGGCTACAGCCGCCCGCTGCTTCTGCCCGCCCGACACCTCATACGGGTATTTTTTCAGCAGCCCGGTGAGCCCCAGCTGTTCGGCGATAGGCTTTAAGCGTTCCGCCATCTCCCCCGGCGCCCTGCCTGCCAGCACAAGGGGCAGGTAAATGTTGTCCTCCAGGGAAAAAGTGTCCAGCAGATTGAACTCCTGGAACACAAATCCCAGATTGTCCCGGCGGAAGGCCGCCACAGCGGACTCCCTGATGTTTGCAAGATTTTGTCCGTCCAGAAACACCGTGCCGCCGGTGGGTTTATCCAGGGCCGCCAGGATGTTCAGCAGAGTCGTCTTGCCGGAGCCCGACTCCCCCATGATGGCCACATACTCTCCCTGCTCCACCCGGAAGGTCACGTTCTTCAGCGCCTCCACCTTCGTGCCGCCAAAGCGAGTCGTATAGGTTTTTTTCAGATTGGTTACTTCCAGTATACTCATGTCTCTCTTCAGGCCGCCCGGCTCCCGCCGAATGGCCCGCACCTCCTTTTTTGCGTACTGATCCTGCCGGACAGAGTTCTCTCTCAGGCAGATACCGCGCCGGATACTCCTCCGTATGACTGCACGCGGCTCTCATCGTCCGGCTGGTTCTATGGTAGCAAAAAAGGGAATTGCAATACCATCGAATGGGCTTACAATTCCCCCGGGATTTCTTACAGTTTTGTAACATTTTCGGGATTTTCTGTCTCTGCGCCATGCCCTTGACTTTTTATACAAATGCGGCTAAAATAAGATTGCATCGTATATTGGCCAATGAAGGGTTCTCATTTATTACCCTACATTTTTATTCAGAGTAATTATCTTCAGACTTCCTTTTCATCTGTTTTGTCTATGAACTTTTCATCAATTACAGTGCATCCGTTTTCAATACTATATTTAAGTTTTTCCAACGTCCAATCATATTGGAAAAATGAATCATATGCATTTTTTAAGGATATCCACCAAGATTCATCTCCATTCCATTTAGTATTGCTAATAACTATTTTTAATTCTTTGGTAACATCTACTATGAATTTTGTAACAAAATCTTCTCCTGCTCCATGATAAAATGATCCCCAATTAATCAAATGTGTTTCATACCAGTCAGGATAATTATTTTCTGGCAATTCATATTTATTGATATACTTTTTTAGCGGTCCTTCTTCAGCACATTTTTTTAATAATACTGGCAATATATAATGTGCAGCCTTATTTCTAATTGCTTTTGTTACCGCTTTCCACCAATCAACATCACATCCATTCATTAATCCAACTTTTTCTGCTTCCTCTATCACTATTTTTAATGATCTATATTTATCCAACTGTTTTTTTGAATCTTTTCTTGCCATTCCAGAATGTTCAGAGTTTAAAAGCGCTGCTCTAGGAACATGCTCCATTAACATACATAAATCAGATAATGCACTTTGGTAATTGCCCACCAAGTATGATAATACTGCCTCTTGATAAAGACAATTAATAGATGGATCAATCCAAGGAAGAGGTTCTGGCAAATTATTCGCATTATTCACTAATTGATAAAATAAACTGCCCCCATATCCAACTTCTTTTTTCACATGCCATATTTTCATTTTTATCTCCAATTTATTTCAATTTCAACTTCGAAAAAAGTTTCCATCCAACTATTACGGTATTATTGTATCAAATTGCAATTATTTTGTGAAGCAGAAAGCGCCCAACGAAGCAGGGCGCCATAATCTTTTTCCTTATTAAACTACCTGGCTACCTGGAGCATTTTCTGTGACACAAATTCTCTTCCTTGATTTTCTCCATTTCCAACGTACTTCTTTCCAAACCGGCTAATGCAGGCGGTCTTGTTTTGATGCCTTAAAAGCAAGCACAAAATTTTTTAATTACTACTTGACTTTTTATTAGCTAGCCTTCTGGATTCATGCCCTTATTTCGCCACATTGCTATAGCATATATTACAGCAGATATGCAGCGTGATATTCGGCATCTGTACCGATAAATCTCATAGTAACGCTTAACCATGTGATTAAGGCAGGGTTTCAATGCATTACTTTCAGCAGCATCTATTTATTTTTGCATTTGTCCTAGTCAATTTAACGAACGGCTTCATATTCCCAGTTCTCTAAAGGTACTTAAGATAGACATTGTTATCATGGATTAATCATTTTCGACAATTTAATAGTGACACAATGAACTATTCTCTTCTCCAGCAAAAATATCCCTCAGTTTTTCAAACATATGAATACTATGTTTATTTTTAGATGATCTTCTAATAACAAAAACAATCAACACTTTGCTTATAAGCTACAATTTCAGAAAAGACTCAGATCTCATATAGTAGTCACTCTATCCGTTGCATATATTTCTCTGTTCATCTGTTGCCTCGTTAAATTTAGCCTCCTTGCAAAATGTTGGTTACTGTCTCTGTTTTTTAATATTTACCTTACCCTACCCCAACACCGTAACCTGCTCTGCACGATCATAGTCATGAGGCGTCTTGTGATCTGTCTTGTGTCCTACTGCCAGGGCGATCTGGAAAGAATATCCCTCCGGAATACACAGCTTTTCGGAAAAATAGTCCTGTTTTTCGCCGTGAAGCGCATCGTATATGCAACCGATGATCAACGTGCCGAGACCAAGGCTCTCCGCAGCGAGCGTCATATTTTCCACTGCGATCCCCGCGTCAACGCGGCTCCACTTGAAATCAGTTTCCGCACTCAAAAAAATGAGCACAGGGGCCTCGTAATAAAAATTATGGGGCTGTTCTCCCTGTCCGCGCATCCGTCTCTTTTCCTCGTCCAGCTCCTTCAGTACAGGATTGTCTCCTTTTACCACTGTAAAATGAATTTCCTTCCGGTTCATTCCCGTGGGCGCCATAAGCCCCGCTTCCAGTATCGTATCCAGTTCTGCCTGCGTCAGCGGTTCTGCGCTGTATGCTCTTGCCGAGCTGCGCTTTTCGATCACGGACAATACCTCATTTGCAGCTGTTTTCCTATCACTCATTTTGATTCTCCTTTCCGCTTTATGCGCTTGCATGCTTGCTTCCCTTAGATACATGTAAGATCTTAAGCTTTCTGTGTATTGATGATCCGTATCTATTTCTTTTAGTATGTCACAAACAGGTCCGCTATTCAAGCATTTTGCACAATTTTCGTATTATGGGATCCCTTTTTTTGTAAAAACTGAACGTAATTTCTATTAGGATCCTGTTTTCCGGGGGAAACTCAACAAAAATGAGACTGGCCATACGGTCAGTCCCATTTAGTCAATTATATTTTTACAGCCTGCAGTCCGTCGTTCCTTACAGTCCGGCTTTTCTTATGAGCTGTTCTACCTCCTGCATCTCGGGCATCACCCGCAGGGCGCCTTTCCGCGTTGTGACGATAGACGCCGCCGCATTGGCAAACGTCAGCATCTGCATCAGTCTTGCCTCGTCCAGGTGATCCAGACCGTATTTCAGCACAAAGTGCAGGCAGCACCCGGCAAATGTGTCGCCGGCGCCTGTTGTCTCAATGGTATCGTCCTGCAGAAACGGCGCCGCGTCCACCCGGATATTTTTATAATATCCCCGGCTTCCTTCCTTTCCGAGAGAAAGCAGGATCAGCGGGATATCATACTGTTCTTTTATCTTCCGGATACCGGCGTCAAAATCCGTTTCCCCGGTAAACCACCGGATCTCATTGTCGGAAATCTTCAGGATATCGCATTGTGAGCAGCCGTAGGCCACCTGCTCTCTCGCGTCCTCCAGGGATCTCCAGAGGGGCGGCCGCAGATTGGGATCAAAGGAGATCGCCGCGCCGCTCTGCTTTGCCGCCTGCACAGCTTTTTTTGTAGCCCGCCTTACGCCGTCGTCTGTCATGGAAAGCGTACCGAAATGAAAGATCTCCGTGTGGGCCAGCAGTTCCTCCGGGATTTCCTCCTCCCGGAGCATCATATCAGCGCCGGGATTTCTGTAAAAGGAGAAATTTCTGTCCCCGTCCGGCAGAGTCTCCACAAAGGCAAGGGTGGTCCTGACCTCCGCGTCCGTAACCAGGTTCGACGCATCGATGCCTGCTTCCTCCAGCACGGACCGCAGCCGGTCTCCGAATATATCTCTGCCCACTTTTCCGATAAAGGCCGTCCTGCATCCCGCCTTGGCCAGCATAGCCAGCACGTTGCAGGGAGCCCCGCCGGGATTTGCCTCATAGACGGGGTTTCCCTGCCCGCTTATCCCATTTTCCGTAAAATCGATCAGCAGCTCTCCCAGGGCTACCACATCATATCTCTTCATCGTAAATCTGCTCCTTTACCGGATATCTTCTACGAAACCATACTACGCATCCATATACAGGTCATATTTTACCACATCCATGTGCACGACGCCATCGGCAAAAAACGATATTCCGTCTGCTGCCTGCTCCGTGTACACAATGGCGGAAAGCACCTGCTCGCCGTCATTTACAAATATCTCCGCGCTGAGCCGGTCCAGGATGATCCGCAGCTTTAAGCTGCCGTCTCCGGAATTTACCAGGCTGCGTCTCTGATGGATGATCGCCCTTCTCGACCCGGAAAACTTCCGGTCTATCTTGAGTATGGAATCCCTCGGATGAAAACTGAGAGAGGTCTGAAACTGCTCATTCTGGGCAAACCGGATGGCAAATTTCCGGTAAAGCTCCCTGCCCTCCTCCGGCCGGATGGTCACTTCCATATCCACCATCCTGCCCTTCACTTCATCCAGGCTGATGGTGCCGGAAAAGGAGAGGTCTTCATACGCCACTTTATTTTTCCGCAGGTCTTCCAGCTCCCGCACCGGTCTCTGGTACAGCCTTCCGTTTTCCACCCACAGCTCCCTGGGCAGGCTCATCTGGCCGAACCATGTGATCTTCTGGGATCTGAAGTCGCATGTGTCCCAGTTCTGCATCCATCCGATCATGACACGGCGGCCATCCGGCGTCAGAAATGTCTGAGGCGCGTAAAAATCAATGCCATAGTCCACGGCCTGGTCGTGCTGCTCTGTAAATGTCTCTGTCTCCTGGTCAAAATCGCCGATCAGGCACAGCGTTCCGTTTCCGTTGTGATATTCAAACCCGGAGGGCAGCATATCCTGGGGACTGGTCAGCAGCACCCACTTATCCCCCAGCGGGAAAAAGTCGGGGCACTCCCACATTTTTCCGAAACGGTCATGATTGGACATGAGCACCTTCCGGAATGTCCATGAAAACCCGTCCCTGCTGCCAAACAGCAGGATCTGTCCGCTGCCGTCCGATGTGCAGTTTCCCACCACACACCGGTAAGTACCGTCTTCCTTCTGCCACATTTTGGGATCCCGGAAATCGTGGGGGCTGGAACCCTCCGGCAGGTCGCCGGCTGTAATGACCGGATTGTTCTCATATTTTTCGTAATCTATTCCGTCCCCCACAGCGAGACACTGTGCCTGGGTCTCCAGCATCGTCCCGTTGAGCTGCTGCTCCCGGATCACACCGGTGTACATGAGCAGATGTCTGCCATCGGGAAGTGTGAGTGCACTTCCCGAAAAGCATCCATCCCTGTCATAGAGCTCATCCGGGGCAAGGGCGGCCGGAAGATATTCCCAGCGGAGGAGGTTGTCGCTGACCGCGTGTCCCCAGTGCATGGGGCCCCAGTGACAGTCATAAGGATGATATTGATAGAACAAATGATATTGTCCGCCGTAATAGGAGAGTCCGTTGGGATCGTTCATCCACCCTGTACGAGCGGATAAATGGAACGCCGGCCTGACGTCTTCCACGATGGTTTTCTCGGACGCCTCCTCATATTTGCGTGCTTCCCGCAATACCTGACTTGTCATATCTTACCGTTTCCTTTCCGTCAGTCTTTGTAGTATTCATCCAGATACTTCTGGAAGATCTCCAGCAGGTCGTTCAGCCGGTAGGAATTCAGGCTATCCAGGTACGCATTCCAGTCGTCGTCCGTAAAACCGTTCATGATCCAGTCAGATTTTGTGGAATTGATGGTCTTCGTGATATCGGTCTGGAGATTTGCGACCTCCTCTGTGTCCTCCTGGTTCATAAATACATTGGGATACACATATTTATTGTGCATATCCGGCGTATAATACTTTTCGATCCAGTCCAGACGATACTTCGCGTCGTCGGGGCATGTAACATACACATCATAGTACTCGTCCAGCACAGCCAGAGGACCGTTGACACTTTCGGCTTCTCTCACTTCCACGGGGGAAGCGTCTCCCAGCGGTGCGTGCTTTAACATCTTGTCGCCCTGGGCGTTTTCTCCCAGTTCAAAAATATCAAAATCATCGTCTTCGCCGTAAGTGCCCCAGTTGTTCTGAGGGGACTGGAAAGGATCCAGCCATGCGCAGACAAGAGCCGGCTCCTTGCAGACAGCCGTTACCACACAGCGTCCCCGGTCAAATCCGCTTGTAAAGGAACCGTTTTCCGGCGTGATGTTCCTGGTGTCCGCCGTCAGCGCCGGCAGGGGAACCCAGCCGTTAAAATCGTCTACGATATTGGCATCGTCCCAGCTGAAGCATACGCCGTAGCGCCCGGACTTACCTTTTGAAACATAGGTGGACCATTCCTGCGTAAATGCCTCAGGATCCAGCAGGCCTTTTTCATACAGGGAATGGAGCCATGCAATGCCGTCCTTGTAGCCCTGCTGTGTAGCGGTACAGATCACCTTCAGATCGTCTGTCACCGCGATGTGCCGTCCCTGATCATTGTCGCCGTAGCCCTCGCCGAAACCGTTGATCAGAAGGGCGGGGTCCTGGTTGCCGTCGTTGACGATGCAGGACATGGGGATAATGCTTCCGTCAATGTGGAACTGCTGCTGGAGTTCGGAGGCGTGGTCCTTGAACGCAGTGAGGACATTTTCAAACTCCTCAACGGTCTCCGGCACATCCAGTTTCAGGTAATCCAGCCATTTTTTATTGATAAACGGCATTTCGCTCACCGTCTGGATAGCTGTCTTTTCAGAGCCCAGCTGCTCGATCCAGGGCAGCGCCCAGATATGCCCTTCGGAATCGGTACACATCTTCCGGTATTCCGGGTACTTGTCAAAGACCTCTTTCAAATTGGGCATATATGTATCAATATACTGCTCCAGGGGAATGATCACGCCCTGGTCCGCGTACCGCAGCAGGTCATTATCGGAAAAGTTTGCGGTAAAGACAAAATCCGTCAGCGTGTCCAGATTGGACATTGCCAGTGTGATCTTATCTCCCCACTGGTCTGCCTGGATAGCCGTCCAGTCGATCTCCACATTGGTCTGTTCCTGCAGACGCTTAAAGATCGTACGTTTGTTGGGGTCGGATTCCGTGTTGGCCGGAAAACTGATCATTCCGGTAAGGGTCTTTTTCTCCGCAAGGGGGAATTTCAGCTCAGAAAGATCTACCTCCTGAAATTCCCCGTCGCTCAGATCCGCGTCCGAGCTGTTGCCGCAGGCTCCGCAGGAGAGCACCATGACCGCTGAAAGAGCAGCCGCTATTATTTTTTTAACGAATCTTTTTTTCATATCCATTTCTCCTTGATTCTATACTGACACATGATAACATCTGTTTTTGTGTTCCATCAGCCCTTTACAGAGCCCACCATGATACCGTTGTCGAAATACTTCTGGAAGAACGGGTACATGACAAGCAGCGGCAGGCTGGAAATGATGATGGTGGCATATTTCAGCAGTTCGGCAAGCTGCGCCCGCTGTGCCGTACTCTGCATATCGGAGATCATGCCCGGCTCCGGCTGGCTCTGGATCAGGATGGCGCGGAGCACCAGCTGTAAGGGCTGTTTTGCCGCATCATCCAGATAGATCATGGCGTCAAAGTAACTGTTCCACATGCCTACAAACTGCCACAGGGCAAGGGTTGCGATAATGGGCGTGCAGACCGGCAGCAGGATCTTGAAGAAAAAGACCAGTTCGTTGGCGCCGTCCACATCAGCCGCCTCTCGCAGTTCTCTTGGAACGCCCTGATAATAAGTACGGGCAATGATCATATTCCAGACGCTGAATACGCCGGGAAGGATAACGGCCCACATGCTGTTCAGAAGGTTCAGCTTGCTGACCAGCAGGTAGGTAGGGATCAGGCCGCCGCCGAAGAACATGGTGATCATAAAGATCACGTTGAAAAACTTTCTTCCGCGGAAATCGTCTCTCGACATGGGATAAGCCGCCAGCATGGTGATCAGCACGGAAAGCACCGTGAATACCACGGAGTAGAGCACCGCGTTCTTGAAGCCTACCCAGATCTGCTTATTGGAAAGCACCCGCTCATAGGCGGTCAGCGTCCATTTGCTGAAATCAAAGGTGATGCCCTTGTTCTGCAGGGTGACCGGGTCGATAAAGGACGCCACGATGATATAAATCATGGGGACAACGATAGCCACCACAAACAGGCCCAGCAGTGTGAAGCCTATGGTCAGCATGATCTTGTCCTGTAAGGAATATCTGGTAAATCTGTTCTTCTTTTTCATGTTTACCCTCCTTTACAGTCCCTGGCCGTCATTCATTTTCGCGACGATCTTATTGACCGCGATCAGCAGGATCACGTTGATCACCGTGTTAAACAGGCCCACTGCCGTGGAAAAGCTGTAATCGCCGTCCAGAAGACCTTTTTTGTAAACGTATGTAGAGATGATCTCCGAAGACGCCAGGTTCAGGTCTGTCTGCAGCGCATAGGCTTTTTCAAATCCCACGCTCATAATATTGCCCGCCTGCATGATAAACTGGATGAGCACGGTGCTCTTGATGGCCGGCCACTCTACCGCCTTGATCTGCTGGAAGATATTGGCGCCGTCGATCAGCGCTGCTTCCTTCAGTTCCAGGCTGGCATTGGACAGTGCCGCCGTGTAGATAATGGAGCCCCAGCCTGCTCCCTGCCATATGCCGCTGGCGATATAGATGGTCCGCCAGGCCTCCGGCATGGTCATAAAGTTGATCTGTGTGCCCAGCAGCAGATTGACCGGGCCTGTAACAGACAGGAAGATACGCACGATACCGCAGAGCACGATCACCGAGATGAAATTGGGCATGTACAGCACCAGCTGGATCTTCTTTTTTGCCCCGGTGCGCTCGATCCGGTTCAGCAGGAAAGCAAGGATGATCGGTATGGGAAAGCCCCACAGCATTCCGTACACGCTCAGCTTTAATGTGTTGACCAGATAGTTCAGGAAATCCGGCGACGACAGGAAACGCTGGAAGTGCTTGAGTCCCACCCACTGGCTTCCTAAAATGCCCCGAAGCGGATTGTACTTCTCAAAGGCGATGAGGATGCCGCCCATGGGAACATACTTGAAAATAAGCGTCAGGGCAAGGGCCGGCAGCAGGAAAAACACGTACAGCTGCCAGTGATGAGCCAGGTAGATCACGCCATTGTGCGATCCGGTGTTCTTCTTCTTTTCACGTTTGCTCATTTTTTTCTCCTTTCTGCTTTTTTTCACATTTTACTGTCTTTCTGTATGGAGATTTGTGCATTTGTAAAATGTGCTGTGATGTTTTTGTAAACTCACTATACCATTTGTTTTCCATTTCGTCAACAGTTTTTTATTCAAATGCAAAATTTATTTTTTACATTTTTACATTTGACATTTTTACATTTGTGCATTATAATAAGTATGTACTTAGCCGGCATGACGAGCGATTTCATCCGGCCGGCAACACAAAACAGACAGGAAGTGATCAATATGGCAGAACGGGTTACTATTCAGGATATTGCGGATGAGCTTGGCGTTTCACGAAATACCGTGTCCAAGGCTATTAACAACACCGGCGTCCTGGCCGACACCACCAGGGAGAAAGTGCTGAAAAAAGCTATTGAGATGGGATATAAACAGTTTACCTATGTAAATATCTCTGATTTTGAGCTGCCGGAATCCTCTCCGTCCGCGTCAGATAAAAGAGAGATCGCGCTGTTTACTTCCAATTTTATAGGAAGCTCCCACTTTGCGTCCACCATGCTGGACAAATTTCAGAGAGAGCTCTCAGTGCTGGGCTACAGCTTCACCATGCACCGGCTGCAGGAAACGGACATTGCCCAGCTTTCCCTGCCTGCTTCCTATGTGGAAGAACGCACCGCCGGGATCATCTGTATCGAGATGTTCGATCTGAAATACTGCTCCATGCTCTGCTCCCTGGACACGCCGCTCCTTTTTGTAGACTCTCCCGTTTACAATATGACGGAGCCGCTGAAGGCCGACCATCTCTACATGGACAATCAGTCCAACATGCACGCCTTTGTGCGGGAAATGGTCCGCAGAGGGAAGAAACGGATCGGATTTATCGGAGATCCCATGCACTGCCAGTCATTTTTTGAGCGCTATATGGGGTACCGCAACGCCATGTACCTGTCCGGCCTGTCCTGTCCGGAGGACTGCTGCATCACGGGAAATAAGATCAACGCAAAAAAGCCCGGCTATAAAGAATACCGGGATTATCTGCTGGATATGATCCAGCGGCTGGACCGGCTGCCGGATGTTTTTATCTGCGCCAATGATTTTGTGGCGATGGATACGCTGATGGTATTTAAAAAGCTGGGCATCACCGTCCCCAAAGATGTTTATCTGTGCGGTTTCGATGATTCCCCGGAATCCAAGGTGATCTCCCCCTCCCTGACTACCGTGCACATCCACAGCCAGATCATGGGATTTTCGGCGGTTCATCTGCTGCTCTCCAGAATAAAGGAACCTTCCCTCAATTTCCGTACCATCCACACGGAAACCAATCTCATATACAGGGAATCTACTAACGACTGATCACGGAGGCGATTTGTTTTATGCGTAACATTTTCCATCCGGAAGGACCGCTGATGACCGTCCTTACCAAGATCGCCTACAGCGCGTATCTCAATATTTTGTGGTTTATCTGCTGCCTGCCCGTCTTCACGGCAGGCGCTTCTACCACCGCGCTGTTTTACGTCACATTAAAGCTCGCAAAAAACGAAGAAGGAAATCTGACCAGATCCTTCTTCCGCTCTTTTCGGGAAAATTTCAGGCAGGGGACCATTATCTGGCTGATCCTTCTGGCCTTCGGCATCCTGCTGGGCGCTGACGGATATATCCTTTACCACATGCATTTTTCCAATGCTTTCTGGACGATCATCACCGCTGTTTTTATCGTTGTCCTGATCGCTTACGCCATTATCCTCATGTACATTTTTCCCCTGCTGGCCAGGTTCCGGAATACAACGGCTGCCATGTTCAAAAATTCCATTATGATCGGCATGCGTTTTTTGCTCTGCACCGCTTTCATGGCCGCCATATACTTTCTCATGGCCCTTGTGATCGTCAGATTCTTTACGCCGGCTATCATTTTCGGGGAAGGATTGTGCGCGCTGCTCTGTTCCTATCTGCTCTCCAATATCCTGCTGCTCTGCCAGGAGCAGGGCGGTGCCGGATCCCCGGCGGATACCGAAGAAACCCGGGAAGATACCGAAGGGACCCCGGAAGATATCGAGGAAATACGGGAAGATACCGAAAAGACCCAGGATGAAGACGACCCGCATTCGGAGGAATAGACTATGGTTTCCGGAAAGAACACCGCAAAAAAACATGCAAGCCTCAAAACGCTGAAAGACCTGCATGGCAAAAAAAGGCTGCAATATATATGGGACTATTTCAAGCTGCCCCTGATCCTTCTGTGCATTGTCCTGTATGTCATCTCCTATCTGATCTACCGGCAGGTGACCTACAAGGAGCCTGTGCTTTACACTGCCCTTGTCAATGTAAATGCCGGGGAGACATTGACGGAACAGCTGAGCGACGATTTTCTCCGCCACATGAACGTGGATACCGCCCGAAACAGCTTTTATCTGTATACGGGCCTCTATCTCACAGATGATGAAGACAGCACCTACCATGAATACACCTACGGTTCCCGGATGAAGATCCTTGCTTCCATCGAAAGTGAACTGCTGGACGTGGTGCTGATGGATAAAGAAGCCTTTGACGCGTTTGCCCAGAACGGATATCTGTGCAACATAGAAGAGTTTCTCTCGTCCGGGGCGCCTGACCTTTACGGACAGGCAAAATCTTATATCGTGGAAAACACCTATATCAAAGAGGACAATGCTTCTGAAGTGCTCCTGGACGATTCGGTCCAGTACCACGCCGAGACAGAAGAATATCCCATGGGCCTGGACCTGTCTCAGACAGATATCATAAAACAGTCAGGCTTTACCGACACTGTGTACCTGGGCGTCATCGAAAATTCTCCCCGAAAGGACATGGCTCTGGACTATCTGCGTTATCTCTTTGACTGATCCTCCAGACCCAGATACACCCGCGTGCCCTCGTCCGGGACGGACTCCACGGTAATGGTATGGTTCAGATTATCGCAGATGCGTCTGCACAGATACAGGCCGATGCCGCTGGCTTTCTTGTCCACCCGGCCGTTGCAGCCGGTGTACCCTTTTTCAAATATCCTGGGCAGATCCTCCGGGGCGATGCCCATGCCCGTATCCCGGACGCACAGTATTCCCGGCGTCTCCATGGAAATGGAGACGGTCCCCTTTTCCGTGTACTTGATGGCATTGGACAATATCTGCTCCAGCACGAACTGGAGCCATTTTTCATCCGTAAGCACTTTATAGTGTACCGGCTCGTACTCCAGACGGAGCTTCCGCCGGGCGAACTGGCCGGCAAACTTTTTCACGCACGCCTTTATGACAGCGTCCAGATCGTATTTTCCAAACACATAGTCGGTGCTTTCCCCGTCCAGCCGCAGATAACACAGCACCATCTCCACATACTGTTCAATGCGGAACAGATCTTCCGACACAGCTCTGGAAAGGGCCGTGTCCTCATTCTGCAGATGGAGCCGCATGGAGGCGATGGGCGTCTTGATCTGGTGGGCCCACAGAGTATAGTAATCTATCATTTCCCTGTATTTCAGGTTCATACTGTCCGTCAGCTTTTTCTGCTGTTCCGTCAGAAGCCGCACCAGCCGGGCATAATCCCCGCTCTCGATACGGCGGGACGGAGGAAAACTGTCAATAAGCTCCGCGGACATCTGCTGAAGCTCCAGCAGCCGTTCATGATGGGCCTTCGCCTGCCTGTAATCAAAAAACAGAAAAATGCCGCCCAGCAGCCCGCATAAGACCGCAGGGTACAGCACCGCCCCAAGGGGCAGGCCATACAGGGCGAACACACAGAAAAAAATGGCGCAAAACAGGCAAAATACAAGGATCCCCTTTCTCTGCTGTCTTACATATGCTTTCAAAAAATCCATGTCCTTCTGCCCTCCTGCCGCTGCGCGGGATTTGTCCAGCCCGTCATACTGTCCACAGGGGCCCCGCCCGGTCAGCTATACAGTCTGAGATATCCCGTTCAGCCTATCATATATCCCACGCCGAATTTCGTAACAATAAAATCCGTAAGTCCCGCGCCGTCCAGCTTTTTCCGGAGACGGTTCACGTTCACCGTAAGGGTATTGTCGTCGATAAAGCTCTCCGACTCCCAGAGCCGCTCCATGATCCGCTCCCGGCTCACCACATTCCCTTTGTTCTCCATGAGGGTCACCAGGATACGGTACTCGTTTTTCGTCAGGGGGATCTTCTCCTGACCGTAGGTGAGGGTACTGTCCCCGGTGTTGAGCAGAGCGCCCCTGTGCTCCAGAATGGGCACCGCCGGGGCAAAGTCGTAAGTGCGGCGGAGCATGGCCTGCAGCTTTGCCATAAGCACCTGCCGGTCAAAGGGCTTGGCAATGAAATCGTCCGCTCCCATGTTCATGGCCATGACCATGTTCATGTTGTCGGAGGCAGAGGAGATGAACAGGATGGGCACGCTGGACACCTTGCGGATCTCGGAGCACCAGTGATATCCGTTATAAAACGGAAGGGCAATGTCCAGCAGCACCAGGTGGGGATCAAACTCCGCGAAATCTTTCATGACATTCCTGAAATTCTGGACGCATCTTGTCTCCATGTCCCACATGCGGGTCTGTTCCGCGATGGCCTCCGCGATGCCCCGGTCATCCTCCACGATGAGTATTCTGTACATGTGCTGCCTCCTGCCTTTCTTCTGTTCCCAGTATACCATCCGGAAAAACTTCTGTCATTCTTTTTCTTTCAGACCATTGACTTTATCCCGCCCTTTGGATATGATGGCAGAAGGCACCGGCGCTGTTTGCCGGGATCCGGCACGGGGCGTCTTTCTCTGTATAATTTGCCCTGCCCCGGCACATTACTACTAAAAAAGTGCCGCCCGGCAGATGCCAAGCCATCCATTTACTTGCCTCGCGCATTTTCCTGTTACATAAATAATCGGACGTTTGCGCCATGCGGACGCCCCGGATTGGAGATCAGATTGGATACTGCAAAAACTCCGTCTCACAAATGGATCGTTCCTTCAGCGGCTGTGATCGCCTGTATCGTATGGGGTACTCCCTTCAAGCTGCTGCGGATCTTTTATGAGGAACTGCACATTTCCCCGGAAAGTCTGGGAGACCACTCAACGGCCAGATGCTGGTGGCGGTGAGCATCCGCTTTTTCCTGGCCGGCATCTTCACCCTGCTGTTCGCGGTGTTCACCGGCAGCGATCCTTTCCGCGTGAACAAAAAACAGTGGGGACAGGTGCTGCTCATGGGGCTGCTGTCCACCACCATTTCCTACTATTTCTTTAACATCGGCAATGTAAATATCGTTTCCAGCATCAATGCCAGCATCGTGGGACAGTCGGGCATCTTTTTCGGCGTGATCCTCTCCCATTTTGTATACAAAGACGACCGGCTCAACTGGCGCAAATGTCTGGCGCTCCTCGTGGGCTTTGCCGGGCTGGCCATCTCTCAGCTGACGCCGGGGCAGGGTCTGTCCTCCCTTTTGCGCAATATTTCCCTTCAGGGAGAAGGCTTTATGCTCATACACGGCGTCCTGTTCGCGGCCGCCACCATGGTGGGAAAAGCCGTTGCCTCCGATCTGAACAGCTTTGTCATGACCGGCTGGAACCTGATATTCGGCTCCTCCATGCTTTGTATCGTGGGCTTTTTCATGGGCGGTTCCCTCCAGAACATGCATTTTACCCTGACGGCTTTTCTCATCCTCCTTGTGCTGGCCCTGGCCTCGGCCATCCCCTTCAGCCTGTGGTACTGGTGCACCCAGTACATGCCTGTGAGCCAGCTGTCCATGTACAAATTTATCATACCCATATCCGGCAGTCTCATCGCCGTATGCTTCGGGGAACATTTTACCGTGACCCTGGCCATCGGCCTGGTGCTGGTGTGCGCCGCCATTATCTTCATCAGCCTGCCGGGCAGGCAAAAGCAACAGAAAGGATAACCTATGATCGCGCTGAACATACAAGACCAGAAACAATTTATGTCCGCGCTGCTCACCGGCAGCCAGTTTCACTCTTTTTACCTGTCCAAAGCCGTCATCGCCACAGGCACTACCATGACGCTGGAAGGCCGGCTCAACCCGGACTTTTACAACACCGGCGCCCTGACCCTTCCCGACGGCACCACCCGTACATACGCCCTGTGGTCCGAGACACAGGAAACCTGTTACCTGCGCATAAAGGGCAAAAAGCTTCCCCTTTCCTTCCAGATCACCCTTCTGCTGCCCGCTCCTTTCGTGCCCAGACTGCTGGAGGACGCCGGCGTCACGACCGTCACTCCGGAACAGATCGAAGGACTTTTTCTCAACATCCGCTTTGACCGGAAACAACTCTCCTGCGTCACCGGCACATCCCTGCGCGCCTTCACCCTAGATAAGTCCGTGGAACAGGCATGGGACAGGTGGGTAGAAGGATTCATCCGCAAGCTGGGGATCGCGGCGGAGAAATAAAGCGGAGGCAGAGACTTGGATGAACAGGAAGAATATTTGGATGAAATAATGCAAATAGTAATACAATAGCTTGTAGTAAGCATACAATAGTGTTATAATCATTACATATCGAATACAAAAGGAGATGTATCTTATGGCACTGACAACCATAACTGCAAGAGTGGATGCAAAAGATAAGGCCAGCTTTGACACCTTTTGTTCCAATGTTGGCTTAAATACTTCTACCGCCATCAACTTGTTTGTGAAAGCAGTCTTGCGCGAAAACCGTATTCCCTTTGAGATTACACAGACTCCCGATCCGTTTTTTTCCGAATCCAACATGGCTTATGTGAAGAAATCCGTTCAGGAGTTAAAAGCCGGAAAAGGTACCGTCCATGAACTGATCGAGGTGGATGATGAGTGAAAAAATATGGTCGGAGGATGCATGGGAGGATTACCTCTACTGGCAGACTCAGGATAAAAAAACTCTAAAACGTATCAATCAGCTTATCAAAGATATTGAACGCAACGGCTGCCAGACAGGTATCGGAAAACCTGAGCCCCTGACAGGCGACCTGCAGGGAGAATACAGCCGACGCATTAATGAAAAAGACCGTCTCGTATATCATATGGAAGACGGTAAACTTTACATTGCTCACTGCAAGGGACACTATGGAGATAAGTAGTTCAAAAAACTGTTTATCAGCAGTCTTTGAAAAAGAGTGCTAATTTTCTCTTGACATTTCTTTCCTGCGGTATTACAATGTGTTCCAGATTGTATAGAACAAATAGAAATTTCATATTAAGAACTGGAGGAATACAGTATATGGCAAACAGACAAGGAAGTCTTTCCATCAACAGTGAGAACATTTTCCCTATTATTAAAAAATGGCTGTACAGCGATCAGGACATTTTCCTGCGGGAGCTGGTGTCCAACGCCTGCGACGCCATCACCAAGCTGAAAAAGCTGGAGATCATGGGCGAGTATGAATTTTCCGATGATTACAAGCCCACCGTCAAGGTGACCGTAAATCCTGAGGAGAAAAAGCTGACCATCTCCGATAACGGTATCGGCATGACCGCCGACGAGGTGGACGAGTACATCAACCAGATCGCATTTTCCGGCGCAACAGACTTTCTGGAAAAGTACAAGGACAAGACCAACGAGGACCAGATCATCGGTCATTTCGGTCTGGGCTTCTACTCCGCATTCATGGTAGCGGACGAAGTGCACATCGACACCCTCTCCTGTCAGGACGGAGCGGTTCCGGTGCACTGGGAATGCGACGGCGGCACGGAATTTCAGATGGAAGACGGCACCCGCACAGAGGTGGGCACCACCGTTACCCTGCTGCTGAACGAGGACTGCACCCAGTACTGCAACGAGTACAGAGCCCGCGAGGTACTGGAGAAATACTGTTCTTTCATGCCCATAGAGATCTATCTCAGCAAGGAAAACGCCGAGCCTGAGTATGAGACCATCGACGTGGAGGATAAGCTGGAGACAGACACCGTCATCGAGACTATTCACGAGGAAGCCAAGATGGAGGAGCAGGAAGACGAGAACGGCGAGAAAAAGATGGTGGAGGTAAGCCCCGCCAAGGATAAGTACAAGATCCTCAAGCGCCCCGTGCCCGTCAACGACATTCACCCCCTGTGGGGAAAGACCCCCAGAGACTGTACCGACGAGGAATACAAGGAATTTTACCGGAAGGTATTTGCTGACTACAAGGAGCCCCTGTTCTGGATCCACCTGAACATGGATTATCCCTTCAACCTGAAGGGCATCCTGTACTTCCCCAAGATCAACACCGAATATGACAGCATCGAGGGCACCATCAAGCTGTACAACAATCAGGTATTTATCGCGGACAACATCAAGGAAGTCATCCCTGAGTTCCTTATGCTGCTGAAGGGCGTCATCGACTGCCCCGACCTGCCCCTGAACGTGTCCAGAAGCGCCCTGCAGAACGACGGCTTTGTGAAGAAGATCGCCGACTACATCACCAAAAAGGTGGCGGACAAGCTGTCCGGCATGTGCAAGACCCAGAAGGAGACCTACGAGAAATACTGGGACGACATCGCTCCCTTCATCAAATTCGGCGTGCTGAAGGACCCCAAGTTCGGAGAGCGGATCAACGACTACATTCTGTTCAAGGATCTGAACGGCAAGTATAAGACGCTGCCTGAATGTCTGGAAACGGAAAAGAAAGACAAAGAGGACGGAGAAACAGCCGAAGGGGAAGCTGCAGACGCAAAAGCAGACAGCGCCGAGACAACGGACCAGCCCAAGGCCGACGGAGAAAAAGAGAACAGCGGAAAGACTGGCAAGGAAAACGCCGACGCCGGGGAAGGCGCCGACAGCGAGCCCGCCAAGAAGACCATCTTCTACGTGACAGACGAACAGCAGCAGTCCCAGTACATCCGCATGTTCAAGGAAGAAGGACTGGACGCGTACTACATGACCCACAATATCGACACGCCGTTCATCAGCCAGCTGGAGCAGCAGAATGAAGGCGTGCGGTTCCAGCGCATTGACGCGGACTTAAATGACAGCTTCAAGTCTGAGGACGGAGAAGATCTGAAAGAGACCGCCGACAACCTTACCGCTTTGTTCCGCAAGGCGCTTGGCAAGGACAGCCTGGACGTGAAGGTGGAAAAGCTGAAAAATGACAAGATCGCGTCTATGATGACCGTGTCCGAGGAATCCCGCCGTATGCAGGATATGATGAAGATGTACAGCATGTACGGCATGGGCAGTGATATGTTCCCTGTCAGCGAAACGCTGATCCTCAACGCCAGCCATCCCCTCGTACAATATGTACGGGAGCACAACGACGGCGAGCACACGGAAATGTTCTGCAAGCAGCTTTACGATCTGGCAAAGATCAGCCTGGAGCCTCTTGACAGCGACGCCATGAGCAGCTTCATCAGCCGCAGCAACGAGATCATGATGCTGCTGACAAAGTAACTTCATATAAAATCATCGGGGAGCAGAGACGATATGCCCGCCGGTCAGACGGCCGGCCCAACGTATCGTCCCTGCTCCCTGTTTTCATAGTCGGACTTTCGCACCACACATCGCCGCCTTGTTCTCCGCCGTCATACGCCAGAATGGGGGCTTGATAATAACCGGTGTGTTGTATCTATAGCGCACCGTTTATGCAGGAATAATTGGTTTTTGTTGCGCGTATTTCCTTTTGATGTTATATTCTTATATATGAATAAAGAAAGAAGGCTATTGGATGAACTCACCACAGACAATAAATGGTCTAATGCGACATTTACGAAATGACTGCAACATTAATATCAGCGGTAGTTTTCAAAAACAACAATTAATCAGTTATGGTTACTATCATGGATATAAAGGCTATCGATTCATAAAAAACAGACACAATCGAATTCCATTTACAGAATTTAGTGAAGTAGTTGCAGTAATTGAGTATGACAACAATTTAAAGGCTGCATTGTATTCCGACTTGATGTTTATCGAAACTGCCATAAAGAATATCGTTTGCAATGAATCTGTAAATGGATTAAAACTTGGCACATTTGAGCATGTCTATAAGGAACGCATGCGAGATAATACTACAAATACTAAATTACAATCCAAAAGGCTCAAGTTAAGAAATTCTGTATATTCCAAATTGTCTTCCCGTTACCATGATGAAGAAGGCAATGATAATCAGATGGTTCGTCATTTTTATAACAGAGGAGAAGATGCTCCTTTATGGGTCGTTTTCGAAATTCTGTATCTAAGTGATCTCGCCAGCTTTTGTATGCTGTATACTCTAAAATCACTTCGTAATTCAGTAGCCCATAATAATATTATTTTTGATACAAGGTTCAAAGATAGAAAAATCAGTCCTGTACTAAAAAGATGGGTTGAAAAAGAAACGGGTATACAAAATATCACTTTATATTCTCTGATTGATTATATAATCATTGTATGTTGTTTACTAAAACGTGTTGATTTCAGTTCTATAAGAGCGAAACAACTGGTTCAAGCCTATAAAAGCCAAAATCAATTGCTTCAAAACAATGTTGCAGCTGTAATCTATGCACAAATTATACAACAGAATGTTTCTCAAAAACTTTCTGCATTGGAGGCATACCTCGATACATAACATAATAGATAAATTGGGAAATTAAGAAATTTAAGTTTGTCTTGCATTTTTCTGAATCATGTTGTATATTATAGTTATTGAAAGAGGTGTATGTTTTCGGACTGCACTGGGGGAGTCACTTTGTGGCTCCCTTTTATGTTGTCCACTTGTAAATAACCATTGCCTTGATTCCAGGAGAAGGCAGCGCAGCAATTCTTCCAGGCCGCCGATGTTTTCAAAATCGCGTAAAATAATAGTTAATCCATTTATTTTGTGTGAATTTGAATACGCTATAACCAAAGGCAAATATTTTTACGTTGCATTTTACTTTCAGTAGAGAGATTCTGATATGTGCTGTTGTTTTTATGCCTTTGATATTATTGCTTACATGCTTTCGATATTACAGTTCATCCGAACAGTCTGCTTCATCGAGCAACGTGCTGACGATTTCCCCGATATCCGCATTGACTACGATACTTCTGTCCGCAATCTCCTCCGGGCAGGACGCCTCCCCATAATTCACGCACGCATACGTAGCCTGCGGATTCTCCGCCGTCATGCGCCAGAATGGGTACTTGATGATGCCCGGGGTGTTGTATCCTACACCCAGCTCCAGAAACAGAATCCGCCTGTTTCTCCGTGTCCGCAGGAAGTTCTCGTACCGCTCCGCTGCCCGATGCCATCCCTCGTCCTCCACAAACTTATCATCGGAACGCAGATTCATCGTCATCGGCCTGCCGCAATGCGGACACACAGGAAGAAGATCAGAAGGAATCCGCATATCCCTCTGCCGCTCCATCATCTGCCGGATGATGCTCTCATTATCAAAGGTTTCCTGGCAGCACGGCTTGGAGCATTGGAACAGTCCGTAGTCACCCTGCGTGTAGAAAAGCCGCTTTTTATCCACTCCTGCTTTTTGAAAACAATGATCCACATTCGTGGTGATAACAAAATAATCTTTTTCCCGCACAAGCTCAAAAACCTGCTGATAAACAGGCTTCGGCGCATCCATATAGCGGTTGACTGTAATAAACCGACTCCAATACGCCCAATGTTCTTCCGGCGTATCGTATCTGCAAAACGCTCCCGAATACATATCATGAAAGCCGTATTTCTTTTCAAAGTCTGCAAAGTATCTGCGGAAACGATCGCCCGAATAGGTAAATCCCGCTGAGGTAGACAGGCCTGCTCCCGCGCCCACCAAAACGGCGTCCGCTTTGTCCAGCGCCTCCCGAAGCCTCTGAACGTTATCCGATGTGATCAGCGCGTTTGAGGAACGCGCGGTAGATTTCGTAATCGACATCTTTAAAGACATTAAATATCACCTCCGTGTTTCCTCTGTATTGCCGCACCGTGTCCACGGCAATTTTCGCGGCCTCGTCATTGGGGAAATGAAATTCCCCCGTGGAAATGCAGCAGAATGCAACGCTTTTTATGCCGTTTTGCTGTGCCAGTTCCAGACAGGAACGATAGCAGGCGGCAAGCAGTTCCTGGTCTTTTTCGGTCACGCTGCCGTATATGATGGGGCCGACGGTATGGAGAACATAATCACAGGGCAGATTGTAGGCAGGCGTGAGCTTTGCCTGCCCGGTGGGTTCCTCATGCCCCTGCTTTTTCATCATCTCGGCACAGGCAAGCCGGAGCTGCACCCCGGCGTAGGTGTGTATCGCATTGTCAATACATCCGTGACAAGGGACATAGCAGCCGGTCATGCCGGAATTTGCGGCGTTCACAATGGCGCCGCATTTCAGAGTGGTAATGTCTCCCTGCCAGAGATAGAGTCCCGGCTCAACAGGCGTCAAATCAACTATATCCGTAACACCATTCCGGGCGGTTTCCTCCTGCAAATATGCGTCCTGCACCGTAAGAAAGTCCTCACCGATAGGACGTGGCGAACGGACATTCATCAGAGAGCGCAGGAGCGTTTTCTGTTCTGCCTCGCCGAAGGGAATCTGCAGTTCCCGATACTGAGGCTGTTCATCGATCAGCTTTTGGATGAGAAACGTTCTCTTTTCTGTATGTGTCATGTTAATCTCTCTTTTCTACCGCTTTCACCGGACAAACCGCAAAACAATTTCCGCAGTGTAAGCAGTGGTTCTGTTGAATATGGTAAGGCTTTCCCGCTTCAATGCACCGCTGCGGACAGTTCTTCAGGCACTTGCCGCAGCCGATACATTTATCAAGAATGACATATCCCTTTTGGGTGAGGTTTCCCGCACCGATCGTGTAGTTCTCCCGGAAGATCGGGTTGACGCCGAGGTTGAAATACTCGATTTCCGCATCCCTGATCTCAAAAACGATCCCCGCCATTTTTCGGGTGTCACCGGGATAGACGTTGGAGAGATAGGGCTGCTCCGCAAAAATCGTGTCGATCCACTTCCCCTGTTCGTCCTCCGGGACGGGAACCGCCTTTGCGGACAGGCGGATCATTTCTTTATATTTGGTATAGCCCAGCGCCTGCACACGCCCATCGGTCAGAAGTTCCTCGCAGAAGGCTTTTCCTTTTGCGGTGAAGAAAATCATTCTGTCCGGCTCATAGTGGATGGCTGAGATATTGCGTATCTGCGGCGCGCCGTTCTTGTCCACCGTGGCAAAAGCCAGTACGCCGACATATTCCAATTTTTTGAGACAGGTTTGTGCATCCATTTTAAACACCTCATTCAATGATATTTGATCGTTGCGCTTTCCTCGGCTTTGCCTTCGGATATTCCCCCTCGCAATAGCCCAAAAGGACAAAACAGCAGGCGATATAGTTTTCAGGGATATCCCACTCCCGGAGAAGCGCCGCGCCGATCTCGTTGTCAAAGGTCTCCTCGCCCCTGGCGATGATGCAGGAGGAAATGCCAAGCTCCGTGGCCATCAGCACCATGTTTTCGGCGCAGCAAAAGGCGTCCGGGATGCTGTAAAGGAAATTTTTCATAGCGAAAACGACGCAGACAGCGGGTGCGCCATAGAAGCCGCTTTTCATGGTGGGATCGTCGATGATGCTGGGCTGGTCGGCGGAAACATAAGTGCCGGACAGCCTTGAACGGTCGAACCAGGCGACGTTCAGCCTGCCGATCTTCTCCGCAAGCTCGGCGTTACGGACACCGACAATGATACTTCTCTGGCCGCCTCCGGCGTTTGGCGCCCAGGTTCCCGCCTCGATGATCATTTCCATATCCTCGCGGGAAATCTGCCTGTTCTGATACTTTCGGATTGAACGACGGTTTTTCATAAGCTCCAGCAGTTCCATTATACCACATCCTTCCAGCATTGCGGGTCGGCTGCATAAAAGCTGCCGCTTGTCCCCTTTGCCACGGCGGGGCAGCCCCGGCACCACGCTTTCAGTTCGCATTTCCCGCATTTGACGAATTTATCATACTCCCGATACTGCTCCATTTCGCATACCCACACATCTGCCAGCCGGTCAGTGAATACATTTCC
>CANQHX010000025.1 GCA_947623905.1 uncultured Lachnospiraceae bacterium | reverse complement strand
GTGCGGGATTTCCAGGCGGTGATCTCAAAGGAGATCAAAGAACAGCTCATGGAGAAGGAGGGCAGGCTGCCTGACGCGGTGCTGGCCTGTGTAGGCGGCGGTTCCAACGCCATGGGAGCATTTTATCACTTTATTGAAGACAAGTCCGTGCGGCTCATCGGCTGCGAGGCAGCAGGCCGGGGCGTGGACACCTTTGAGACGGCGGCAACTATCGCCACAGGGAAGCTGGGCATTTTCCACGGCATGAAATCCTATTTTTGCCAGGACCAGTACGGGCAGATCGCCCCTGTGTATTCCATTTCCGCCGGTCTGGACTATCCGGGCATCGGGCCGGAGCACGCATGGCTCCATGATACCGGCAGGGCGGAATATGTGGCTATCACAGACGACGAGGCGGTGAATGCTTTTGAGTATCTGTCCCGCATCGAAGGCATCATCCCTGCCATTGAGAGCGCACACGCCGTGGCCCACGCCATGAAGCTGGCGCCCACTATGGGGAAGGACCAGATCATGGTCATCAACATTTCCGGCCGGGGCGATAAGGACTGCGCGGCTATCGCGCGGTACAGAGGGGAGGATATCCATGAGTAATATTGCAAGAGCCTTTGAAAAGGGCAAGGCGTTCATACCGTTTCTCACATGCGGAGATCCTTCTCTGGAGGTGACGGAGCAGCTGGTGTACGCCATGGCGGAAGCCGGGGCGGACCTGATCGAGCTGGGCGTTCCCTTTTCCGACCCTACGGCGGAGGGCCCGGTGATCCAGGCGGCCAATGAGCGGGCGCTGGCAGGGGGCGTTACCACCGACAAGATATTTGATATGGTGGAGCGCATCCGCAAAAACTGCCAGATCCCCATGGTGTTCATGACCTACGCCAACGTGGTGTTTTCCTACGGGATCGAGAGATTTGCCCAGCGCGCGGCCCAGGTGGGGATGGACGGCCTGATCCTGCCGGATGTGCCCTTTGAGGAAAAAGAAGAGTTTTCAGAGATATGTAAGGACAACGGACTGGCGTTTGTCTCCCTCATCGCCCCCACCTCCCACAACCGGATCACACAGATCGCCAGGGAAGCGGACGGATTTGTGTACTGCGTGTCCTCCCTGGGCGTCACCGGGGTGCGGAGCAATATCACCACAGACGTGGGAGCCATGGTCAGGCTGGTAAAGGCTGCAAAGGACATCCCCTGCGCCATCGGCTTTGGAATCTCCAGGCCGGAGCAGGCCGCCGCCATGGCGGCAGTGTCTGACGGCGCCATCGTGGGCAGCGCCATCGTAAAGCTGTGCGGACAGTACAAAGAAGGATGCGTGCCCTATGTGAAGGAATATGTGCGGGAAATGGCCGAGGCCGTGCACAAGGCATGAACTGCCGGCTGACAGGAATCGTTTTTAGTATGTAATATGGAAAACTGCCCGTTTATCGCAAACAAGATAAAAGATCTTACGTTTGCGATGAACGGGCAGTTTTCTGTAATGTTGAATCGCCGAATTTTACAAACCATTAAGAGGACTATTAAGGATTACCGGCTGAGAAGATACCGGAGCGTTTTAAAAAATTCACTTCCAGAAAAATTAACAGATTGTATGTCGAATGCAATATCTTTATATTGAAAATCGGCATCATAAATCATATTGTTTTCGCTATCTTTCCAGTAGCTCAATTCCACCTCCACGCCGTTGATCGCCAGTTTCTCCTTGGGATGGCCCTGAGGACCCTCCGTGACTCCCAAAAAACCCGTGGTACCCACTCCCATATCGACCATTTGTGTTCCGTCAGCACTTCTATAATGGATCATATTCCAGTCAATACTCGGATACCCGTCTTCTGCTATGAAATATCCGGGCACGGACTTTGGAATGCATGCAATATGCTCCTCTGTCAATACAGGCAGCACCTCTCTCAGGTCAAAATCCACCCCCAGATAATCCATATATTCCTCTCGTGTCAGTTGGACAAAGGGCACGTAGGATAAGGGCGGGATCATACTCAGATCAGGACGGTTTATTGTCCAACTCCCTGATATCGCGCTGTAGGTCATAAACACCGTACTGATCATAAACGCCAGGACAGCCGCCGATAACAGCCACTTTGTTCTGTTTTTATGAACTGGAACATTTCCCGGAGCAGCCTCATTAATATATCCTTCATCCAGATCAGTGAGCAGCTCCATAATTTCCCATTGTACCATACGATCATCCTTTCTTATTCAAAATGCCGGTCAGATCCAAAATCCTTCCTTTTCCAGATAAAGTCTCATTTTTTTTCTTGTTCTCAGAAGACTCTTTTTTACTTTGCTTTCGCTGAACCCGTAATCCTGCGCGATCTGTTTAATTGAGCTCACATACCAATATCTTCTTACAAATATCATCCGATTTTCTTTCGATAGGGATCCCAAAAAAGTATTTATTGTTTCGGTAAAATGCTGACGGTCTATTGCCGGTTCCACACCTTCGGGGGAACATAAACATTCCTGTATTTCTTCCAGCGCGACAAATATCTGACTTCCGCCCCTTTTTTGAGCCATAAGATATTTACACTTGTTCAAAGACAGATTTCTCGTGATTTTCCCCAGATATGCTCTCAGACAGTCTGGTCGTGCCGGCGGAATAGATTTCCAGGCCTGCATATATGTATCGTTAACACATTCTTCCGAATCCTGATGATCCTGCAAAATATTGTACGCAATGGTATGACAGTATCCGCCGTACTTTAGGATCGTTTCTTTTACCGCATCCTCGGAGCGGTTCCAGTACAGATCGATGATCTGCTTGTCATCCATTTCTTCCTTCCCCCTTTCCCCAAAATGTATCTACCTATATAGACAACAAACTCGGTCCAAAGAGGACACGGTCAGGCTCGGGCTTATCTCCGGCATTATGATAATAATAGAGGTAAGGAAGTTTAAATGACAAGTATTATTTCGGCATGTGAGTTTTTTTGCGGAGAAAAATGAAAAAAAGAGCAAAACGTGAAACAAAATGGGAAAAATGTCGTCACTATAGGTATAGGATAAAAAATGTTGACAGGTTATTCCAGGTTTGATACAATACTGTCAACAGGCGTATTATTTAAAGTAATACAGTTGTACATAAATGGAGTTGGGGAGGTGCGGAGTACCATGGCAAGAAAGTATCCTGTGTTGCTAAAGGGCGTTGTGATCACCGTCATTATCTGGCTGGCGGGCTGGCTGGGAACGGAAGGATTCCTGTGGGCTTCTGAAGCGTATGCCGCCCACAAAGAGAAAAAACAGTTTGTCGGGATGGTAGAACAGATGGAAGCGGATGTGATCAGCGCGCTGGGGGAGGACGGCGCCGGCAGATATGATTCCCCGGAGGCGGACGCGCTCCTTCACGCTGTCATCTATTTAGAGTCTGACAACGGTTCTTCGAAGGAGGCTTCGAAAGCATTGCCTGAAAATATACCGGCAGAGGAGTGGAAAGAGGTCCTGACCAGCAGCTCGTACAGTCTTGTCACCAAAAGGGCGCTGCTGGAAAGCGGGGCATGGGACTATGAGGATGAGTCGTTTTCTGATATGCTGGCAGATATTCTGGAGGATGAGCGGACCTCGGAGGACCTGAAGTGGCTGGTGGTGGAATATGGGGACGGAGCCCCGACCCACCGGGACCGCCTTGCGCCGGTAATCAGCCGGATGTTTTCCCAGGCGGGCAATTACCGTCAGGCGTATGGCTGCGGGAGTTTTATGAAGTCTGTATGCGTGGACATTCAGGACATGGTAAAGTGCGGCGAGACCCTTTCCGACCCGGCCGTGGATGACGCTGTGGACGGGAAGGAAAGCAGCGAGCCCTATGCCCTGTGGCTCCGCCAGTGTGTGGATCCGGTCATGCGGTCCCCCGGCGAGTATCCCGACTATATAAAAGGGGCGGCAGGACTGCTCCTTATGGATCTGGATCCGGATGACCGGGAAGCAGAAGAGCTGACGGAGAAGGTGTTTGAGACGGTGCCGTTCTCTCCCGACAGTGCGGAAATGCTTACCGACTGCTGTGAGAAGCTGGGCGAGCGGATGACATCCGGGGAGACGACAGATGGAACGTCCCACGAGCCGGACAGCCAGGAGCAGACAGAAAAGCAGCTGGACGCTTTGCTGGCCCATCTTCGCAGGTTGATCGCGGACAAAGATGCCTATACCACCGATCAGGGCGCGGATCTTATCACAGCGGCAGCTAGGTGGCAGGATGCCATGGTGCGGCTGCTGCTGGATTCTCCCACAGAGGACGATATCAACGGCGTCATTGCCTGCTGCAACGGAGAAACACATTTTCTCGGGACGACACCGACACCTTCCATTGACTCTTGCGCGAAGGTGCGGCCCGTTCTCATCAACGTCATGGCGCAGCAGCCGGAAATGAAGCTTGACCGGCTGGAGTACCGTCAGATCCAGCAGACGGATGACGGCTTCATCCAGCTGACGGATCTGGATATGGACGGTCTGGAGGATCGGATCCGGATATACAGCTACGCCTACAACCGGGAGAATATGCTGGAGGTCACTTTTGGCAGCGGCCAGACGCTGGCAATTCCCGCGGAGGATCCCCTGCGGCTTATCTGGGAGGATTCCATACAGCTTTATATGAGAGATACGGACGGAGACGGGACAGAAGAACTGTTGGTGCTTGGCGTTTACAGCGTGCCCGGAGAGCGGGAGAAAAAGCAGGGCGCCCGGTACAATCTGGAGGAAGGAAAAGGCATTGGCGCAAGTGTGTACAAACGGGATGAGAACGGACAGTACAGCCTGACGGCCATAGACGGCCAGTGGGATATCTTTTTCCCCGCCTCCGGGCTGGAATATGTGAAGCCGGGAGACATTTCCCGGAGCATGGCCGATGATGCTGCCGGATTAGGAGAGGTGCGCTTATGAATGGACTGTTGACAACGTTTTTGATGAATATATTGTTTGTGACGCTGGAAGAATCTGTGCTGATCCTTCTGCTGCTGGCCTTCGGACCGCTGCTCCGCCGCAGGTACGCGGCGTCCGCCCGGACGCTTTTGTGGGTGCTGGTGGCCTTCCGCATGCTCATTGTGGCGGCGTTTTCCAATACCTCCCTGCAGGTACAGGTGCTGGACTACGGGATCACCGACAGCGGCGGCAATGCCTATGATTTTCAGTATGTGACCACAGGCATGGGCCTTACCGCCGGGGAGAGGGACGATACCGCCAGGGCGTACAAGCTGATGGATGACGGAAGGGCGGTATCCAATGGTAAATTTTACCGTCTGGACCATGAAATGATAAACGATTTTCTGGGGAAAGCGGAGAATGCTCCTGTCATCGGCGAAACGCTGGATTATATGAAAGTGGAGGAGCCGGACATAGGGCCGGAGGACGTCAATTCCTTTGACGACATGCTGTTTGACGTGAGCGGTACGTACCAGAGGGCGCTTTCGGGAGATACGGAGGAAGAACCGGCGGAAGGTTTTGCCGCAAAGGCTTCTGCAATGGCGGATGCTGTCAGTCAGGGGCTTGCGTCCGCAGCAGGTTTTGTGTACCGGCACGCGCTTCTCATGGGCGGCGTGTGGCTGGCGGGATTTCTCATCTTCTGGCTCTGCCATGGTATCCTATGGTTTCGCGCCGGCAGAAAAAGAACGTCGGGCGCCAGGATCCTGGGCCTGGCGGCAAACAGCATCCACTGGTTTGATCCTTTTGCCTACGTGATGGCGCATCGGATCGACTGTGACAGAGAGCCGGAGCCTGGGGAGGAGACGTTGGAGGACAGCGGGGAACAGCCTCAGGACGACGGGGACGTGCCGGTCGAAGCAAGGACGCAAAAAGAGAAAAAAGCAGGCTGCGGCCCGGTGTTCATACTGTCGCTTTTGCTTCTCGGTTCAGTTCTTGCAGCAGGGGCGTCAGCCCGCGCGCATGCCTATTCCATAGACGTAAAGACCGGGGATACGAAGGCGTATCAGGGGATGTGCTATGCCTCTGACATATATGAAACGGAAAGCGTGGAAAATTATCCATGGGGCGCTTCGGTAAAGAAAGCGGATCCTCATGTCGCAGAAGGGGCGGAAGACGTCTGGGCAGTGCCCATGCTGGAGGAGGATACGGACGGCGATGTATCGGAATATATGCTGAAGGTGCCAGGGGAAGGGGAACCTCTGACGAAGGGTCCTGCCGTCTTTATTATGTGCAGCGGGGAGAAGATCCGTGAATACGGTGTTCTGGCGGGAAAGCGCCCTGACGGCAGCGCTTTTGCGGGGGAACCGGACAGAGAGACCGAGAGCGCGGACAGCTTCTTTGCCGCCCGGTCGGCTGCCGGAGAGGACAATCCTCTGTTTAATTTGTTCGACTGGAAAGATGGAGCCACATGGGAGATATCCATCGCCTTTGGGGAAGGTGAGATGCCGGATGTGATAAATGTGGAGGATGTGGTGCTCAATGACGACGGGACGCCCCGGTACAGCGGCCGCACGGGAGAGACCATGTATCATGCGCCCATGATGGATTATGGGTCAGATACCTGCTATATCAATCTCATGCAGCATTCCGCCATCGGACTGTACGAGGAGGAGACAGGCAAACGGGATGTGAATGAACCGTTTCTGCGGGGCTATTCCGTGGAATGCCGCTGGGTACAGGAGGACGGCGTGTACAGCTGCACCTATCTGTTTGCGCTGCGCATCAGCCAGACTGCCCAGGCCGATCTGGGCACATATGGCGGCGCCACGGATTATGATGTGATCGATACCACCACGTATCCGTGGGGCGAGCCTGTGCCGGAGACAAAACCGGAGCCTTGCGCCGGGGAGGAAGACTGTTATGCGGTTGCCTCCTACAGGGAGGATTACAACGGCAATGTGGACCGGATGCTGCTGAAGGTGCCCATGGAAGGAAATGGTCTTGAACAGGTGCCGGAGGTGACGCCGGTCTGCGGCGCCGGACCTATAGGCCGGTACGGGGTGCTTGTGCAGGATCATCCCGCGGGCAGCAGCTTTGCGGCGCCCGCGGGTACGGCGGCAGAAAGCCGGGAGAGCTTTTTCAGGGCTCAGGCTGCCCGGACGGAAGAACATCTCGTCTGTGACGTGGGAGACTGGAAAAACGGCAATGCGGACACTATCTTCCTGTATTTCCCCAAAGGCCAGGAACCGGATGCGGCTGTGGTAAGAGATGTGGTGCTCAACGACGACGGCACATTCCGCTATCCCGGCATGGAAGGAGAAGTGGTATACCGGGAGCCGGAGATCGACCGCAGCGTCAGCAGTCTGTCTTTCGGACTCGCGAATCATTCCGCCATCCATCTGCACGAATACAGTGTGGAGGACAGGCCGGATGAAGAGCCGTTCCTGCGGGGCTATTCCGTGGAATGCCACTGGGTGCAGGAGGACGGCGTATACAGCTGCACCTACCTGTTTGAGATAAAGACAAGAAAAACACTATAAAAAAAGCTGCCGGCATGGTATAATAACGGAGAAAATGAAAAACGACAGGAAAGGAAACGACATGCCGGCAGATGTTATAAAAAAAATACAGGGCTGTACCCAGATAAACCTGAGAAATATCCCGAAAAATGTCATCGCGGGCGTGGTGGTCGCGCTGGTGTCCATCCCCATCGCCATCGGCTATGCCCAGATCGCGGGACTGCCTCCGGTGTATGGGCTGTACGGTTCCCTGCTGCCTATTTTAGTATATAGCCTGCTCACATCATCCCCCCAGTTTGTGGTGGGGATCGACGCGGCTCCCGCGGCTATCGTGGGTGTGGGCCTGGCCACCATGGGAGTGGAATCCGGGTCGGAGGAGGCCATGGCGGTGGTGCCGGTGATCACCCTTCTGGCGGCGGCGTGGCTGCTGATCTTCCGGCTGGCAAAAGCCGGACGGGTGGTAAATTACATATCCACCCCTGTCATGGGCGGCTTTATCTCCGGCATCGGCTTTACGATCATCCTCATGCAGGTGCCCAAGCTGTTCGGCGGCGGGGCCGGCACAGGTGAATTGTTTGAACTGCTGTACCACATAGGAAAAGAAACGGTACATTTCAACGGATTGTCCGCCCTTCTGGGGGTGGGCACGGTGATCATCATTCTGGTGAGCAAAAGGCTGGCACCCAAATTTCCCATGCCTGTGGTGATGATGGGCGTGGGCGGCCTGCTCACCGCATGTCTGCATATCGATACATACGGGGTGAAGCTGCTGCCGGATATCCCGGCGGGGCTGCCTCATTTTGTCACGCCTCACTTGGAAGCGTTCTCTGACCATCATCCCATGGAGCTGATCATGCTGGGACTGTCCGTGGCGCTGGTCATCATGGCCCAGACCCTTCTGGCCACAAACAATTACGCCATGAAATACAATTACAAGGTGAACAATGACCGGGAATTGACGTCTTATGCCGCCATGAACCTGATCAACGCCCTTCAGGGCGGCTGTCCGGTCAACGGCAGCGTGTCCAGAACGGGCATTGCCGATCAGTTCGGCTGCAATTCCCAGCTTATGTCTGTCACTGCTTCGGCAGTGATGCTTCTTGTGCTGCTGTTCGGCACGCCCCTTCTCAACTATATGCCTGTGCCGGTGCTCACCGGCATCGTCATGGCGGCGCTCATCGGCATCCTGGATATTGCCATGGCGAAAAAGCTGTGGAAAAAGGCAAAAAATGAATTTTTTATCTTTATGATGGCTTTCTGGGGCGTGCTGATCTTCGGCACCATCTACGGCGTAGTCATCGGCATGGTGCTGTCCTTCTGCGCGGTGATCGCCAGGGCAGTGGTGCCGCCCAGATCGTTTCTCGGCGTGATCCCCGGACATGAAGGGGTGTTCAGCCTGAAGCGGAACCGCAGTGCCAGGCCGGTGGCGGGCACGGTGCTCTACCGGTTCAGCGGCAACCTGTTTTTTGCCAACATCAATACCTTCCAGGATGATATCGAGCAGGCGCTGAAGGACGATACGAAGCAGGTGATCGTGGACGCCAGGGGCATCGGCAGCATCGACATTACCGCGGCGGACCGGCTGGTACAGTTTCACGACAGCCTGGGGAAGCGGGGGATCCGCTTTTATATCACGGAGCACGCGGGACTGTTAAACGACCAGCTCCGGGAGCTGGGAGCCGGAAGCCTTCTGGAACAGGGAGCGGTGCGCCGCACCGTTGCGCTTGCCTTAAGGGACGCCGGACTGGAACAGCCATACCCTCTGGAGGGATCGGAGCCCGGGGAGACCTATGATTTTGTAGTGGAAAAAGAACGGCTGGCGGAGATCGAGTGGGCCTTCGGAGAAGACGCGGAGACCTGGCTGGGAAGAATGGCCGGTGAGGCCGCTGGACAGATCGCCGCCATGACGGAATTTGACGAGGCCGCGCTCCAGACAGCGGAAAAAGGCACTGCCTGGGGCCGGCTGGGTCTGTTTGACGAGGATGAATTTCTGGATCATCTGGAAGCGCGGCTGCAGGAGCTGGCCAGAGAGGGCCGGATGGAAGGGCTGAATATCCGGGATGTGAAGGAGAAGATCGAGAAGCGCCGCCGGGTGGTGGAGGAAAAGCTGCGGGATCTTCATCCGGAGGCCCTGGAAATGCTGGAGCACCACCGGGAGGAATTTGAGCGGTATATGCGGGAGAAGCATCCGGAGCTGTTTGACAAACGGGGAGATTGAAGATCACACGGATGTGCGGACCTTTCGCCGCCCTGTCGCGCAAACGCTCCGGTAAGGAGGAGATCATGAGCAGTTCCCATACAAGAGATATGACAAGGGGTCCCATAGGGCGGCATCTTATCGCGTACGCCGTTCCCCTTGTGCTGGCCAATCTGTTTCAGCTGGCCTACAACGCGGTGGATTCCATGATCGTGGGCCGTTTCATCGGAAAAGACGGCCTGGCGGCAGTGGGGACCG
Organism: uncultured Lachnospiraceae bacterium; assembly: GCA_947623905.1. GTDB lineage: Bacteria > Bacillota > Clostridia > Lachnospirales > Lachnospiraceae > CANQHX01. Next base: position 17,442 of record CANQHX010000025.1, on the reverse strand, counting down.
CCTCCCCGGTGATGAATTTTATGGTGCTGGGCGTGTCGGGACTGTGCATCGGCGCGTCGGTGATCATGAGTACCGGATTCGGCGCGGGGGATGAGGAAAAGGTGAAAAAAGAGCTTGCCACCGTGTCAGTGTTCGGCGTGCTCTTTTCCCTTTGTATGACGGTGCTGGGCCTGCTCATCACCCCGTGGCTGCTGGCGGTCATGCAGGTGCCGGAGGAGATCCGCGCCTTTACCGGCGGCTATCTGAGGATCATTTTTCTTGGCATTCCCTTTACTTTTTTTTACAATGCCCTGTCGGGGGCTATGAAGAGCGTGGGTGACTCCGCCACGCCGCTGAAGTTTGTCATCCTGTCCTCCGTGCTCAACGGCGTGCTGGACCTGATCTTTATCGGATATTTCAAACTGGGGATCCTGTGCGCGGCGGTTACCACTGTGTTTGCCCAGGGAGTTTCCTGCGCGCTCTGCGTGTGGTACATATACAGCCGCATCCCCCTGCTGAAGCTGTCCCCGGGAGAGTTCCGCATGGACGGCCCCATGCTCAGGGAGACGCTGCGGTACGGCTCCGTGACTGCCCTGCAGCAGGCGTGCCAGCCTCTTGGCAAGCTGTTTATCCAGGGGGCCATCAATTCCATGGGCGTGGACATGATGGCGGCCTTCAACGCGGTGACCAGGGTGGACGATTTTGCCTTCACCCCGGAACAGAACATTGCCAACAGCATGACTACCTTTATCGCTCAAAACAAAGGGGCGGGAAATACGGAACGGATCCGGAAAGGAACGGTCCGGGGGCTGTTCATAGAAACCGGTTACTGGGGCATACTGGCAATAGTGCTTCTGCTGATCCGAAGGCCGGTGATGGGCTGCTTTACCGATGATCCCCGAATCATAGAGATCGGCGTATCCTATCTGAACCTCATGGTCATTTTTTATCTGTTCCCCGCCTTCACCAACGGTATCCAGGGCTTTTTCCGGGGGCTGGGCATGATGAAGATGACGCTGCTGGGAACCTTTATCCAGATCTCCGTCCGCACGGTATTTGTGTACCTCCTCACGCCCTTTATGGGGCTGGACGGCGTGGCCTGGGCCTGCGTGGCCGGGTGGACGCTCATGCTGCTTGTCCAGGCGCCGTGGTGTGCGTGGTGTTACAGGAAAAAGGTGTGAAAACCTGCGTCGGGAACGTTTGACAGATACTGTAAATAGTAGTATAATTTACAAGATGTTTTGATAGCTGTATCGTAGATTGATAAATTTTTAACAAAAGTTAGAAAGGAATAGACGGGTATGGTACAGGAAACCATTCAGGCAGTGGAAGAAGCGGAAGCGAAAGCGGCCGCCATGATAGACGACGCGGAGAAACAGGGCGCCCAGCTGCTGGAAGAGACAAAAAAACAGTGCGAGACAGCCCGCGGCCAGGTCATTGCGGAGGCAAAGGAGGACGCGAAACAGATCCTTGCCCAGGCGGAGGCCGAGGGAGAGCGGCTTGCGCAGCAGACCATCGCCCGGGCGGAGGAAGAGGCAGACGCCATCACCGCGCGGAGCAGGGAGCGGGAGGCCGCGGCCATTGAGCGGGTGCGCAGCGTGCTGCTGTGAAAAAGCGGCTGTTTATTGTGATGACCAGGAGGTAGACATATGGCTGTTTTGCAGATGAAGCGCATGGAGCTGTGCGCCATGAGGAAGGACCGGAAAGGGATCCTGGAGCTGCTGCAGCGAAAAGGCGTGGTGGAGATCACCCATGAGGTGGAGGAGGACGGTGTATTCCGGAAGAAGGATACCACGTCCCGGAAAAATATTTTTGACAAAAATATCGTCACGGCGGAACGGGCACTGGAGGTGCTGGACCGGTATGCCCCTGCGGAGAAATCTCTGTTCGCGAGCCTGGAAGGCAAGACCCCGGTGGACGAAAAGCTGTACCATCATATCGTGACGGTACAGGACGCCATTATGGGGGCGGCGAAGCAGGTGCTGCAGCTGTCCGCCGACGTGGAGGACAATAAAAACCAGATCGTCAAGATGGAAAATCAGATAGAAGCTCTGGCGCCGTGGAAGGATCTGGACGTGCCCATGAGCTATCAGGGCACCAGGACGGTCAGCGCTCTTATCGGCACGTTTTCCGCCCTTATGACAAAAGAGCAGATAGAGGCCATGTTCCGGGAGCAGCTTCCGGAGGTGGAGAGCGTTTTTGTGACGGTGGTATCCGCATCCACCAATCTCACCTGTGTGGTGGTCTTCTGCAGAAATGAAAACAGACAGGCGGTGGAGGAAGTACTGCGGGCCAACGGCTTTGCCGCTCCCGCCAGCCACACCCGGTCTGTCCCGGCAAGAAAGATCGCGAGTGTGGAGAAGCGCATCGAAAAGGCTCGGAACAAGATCGATCAGCGGATCCAACAGATCCAGACCTTCTCCGGATCCAGGGACGAGTTCCAGCTGATCAGCGATTATTACCGCATGCGGTCGGAAAAATACGAGGTGCTGGGACAGCTTGTTCAGTCGAAAAATACGTTTGTCCTTACCGGCTATGTGCCTGCCGTGGCGGCGCCGGCGCTGGAAAAGGCGCTCCATGAGCAGTATGAGGTGGCGCTGGAGCTGACGGACGTGGGACCTGACGAGGAAGCACCGGTGCTCCTGAAGAACAACAAATTTTCCACAAACATGGAAGGCATCGTGGAGTCCTTCGGACTGCCCGCCCTTCACGAGATAGATCCTACCGCCATCATGTCCTGCTGTTATGTATTCCTGTTCGGACTGATGCTGTCCGACGCGGCGTACGGGCTGATCATGGCGGTGGCCACATTTGTGGCGCTGAAGAAATTCCCCAATATGGGGGAGGGGATGAAGAAGATGCTGCATCTGTTCATGTACTGCGGCATATCCACCCTGTTCTGGGGCGTTATGTTCGGCAGCTACTTCGGAGACGCCATAGACGTGATCGCCACTACCTTCTTCGGTGTGCCGGAATCCGCCACGCCTATCATCCCGGCGGTATGGTTCGTGCCTCTGGAGGAGCCCATGCGGATGCTCATTTACTGTCTGGCATTCGGCGTGGTGCATCTGTTCCTGGGACTGGCCCTGAAGGGGTACAGCCTGATCAAAGAAAAGAAATATATGGACGCTGTCTGTGATGTGGGACTGTGGTTCGTGTTCCTCATCGGCCTGCTGCTCATGCTTGTGACAAGCAGCCTGTTCGCGTCCATGGCAGGTACCCAGGTCAATCTGCCGGGGCCGGTAAAGACCCTTGGCCCTGTCCTGGCCGTTATCGGCGCGGTGGGCCTGCTGCTCATGTCGGGCAGGCGGAAAAAGAACTGGGCCCTGCGCATCGCTCTGGGAGCCTATGATATCTACAATGTGACGGGGTGGCTCAGCGATCTGCTTTCCTACTCCCGCCTGCTGGCCCTCGGCCTGGCTACCGGCGTTATCGCTTCTGTGGTCAACCAGATGGGCAGCATGTTCGGGGGAGGCGTCGGCGGTGCCATCGCCTTTATCCTTATATTCCTGGTAGGTCATACGCTGAATATAGCCATTAACCTGCTGGGTGCTTACGTGCACACAAACAGGCTCCAGTACGTGGAGTTCTTCGGCAAGTTCTATGAAGGCGGGGGAAAGCCCTTTGCGCCTTTCAAGATAAACACAAAATATGTAACGATCAAGGAGGAAGCAAAATTATGAGTGGAATTGTTTGGGCACTGATTGGTGTTGCTGTAGCAGTTGGTCTGGCAGGCAGCGGTTCTGCGTGCGGCGTAGGTATCGCCGGCCAGGCGGCCTCCGGCGTAGTGACGGAAGACCCTTCCAAGTTCGCGAAGGTGCTGATCATGCAGCTTCTGCCCGGCACACAGGGTATCTACGGCCTGCTGGTAGGCTTTATCACACTGTCCAAGATCGGTATTCTGGGCGGCGCGCCCGCCGACCTGGATCTGGCCACCGGTCTGCTGATCTTCGCGGCATGCCTTCCCATCGGCATCGCCGGTCTGATCTCCGCTATTTATCAGGGCAAGACTTCCGCCGCAGCCATCGGTATCGTGGCAAAGAAGCCGGAGCAGTTTGGTAAGGCCATGCTGTTCCCCGCTATGGTTGAGACATACGCCATCCTGGCATTGCTGGTGTCCATTCTGGCTGTAAGCGGCATTCCCGTGTAATGCCAGAGAGGAGCAATGCGCAATGACCGGATTAGACAAGATCATACAGGAAATCACGGATGAAGCCTCTTCTAAGGCAGCGTCCAGGCTGAAAAAAGCACAGAAAAAGGCCGACGCGTACCGTCAGGAGCAGATGGCTCTGGCGAAGCAGGAGGGAGAAAAGATCCGGGAGGAAGCCAGGACGCAGGCCGCCCATACGGTGGAGCGGATGCAGTCCGGCGCGGATCTGAAGAAGCGCACCCTGCTGCTCGCCGCCAGACAGGACGCCATCAGCGCTGTGCTGGACAAGGCTTATGAGCAGCTTGCGGGCCAGGAACCGGAGGCATATTTTGATATGATCTGTTCCATAGCACGGCAGCATATCCGGAAACAGCCGGGCATCCTGTATTTTTCGGAAAAAGATCTGGCGCGGATGCCGGAAGACCTTCCCGCCAGGCTGAAAGAGACCGCAGAGGCGATGGGCGGCAGCCTGTCTGTCGCGAAAGAGCCTGCGGACATTGACAGCGGTTTTGTCCTTTCCTACGACGGCATTGAAGAAAACTGTTCCTTAAAAGCGCTGTTTCGTGAAAAGCGGGAGCTCTTGCAGGATCAGGTCAATGAAGTGCTGTTTTCCTGAGTAAAAGGAAAGCCATAGTCTGACAGAAAGGAATGATAGGATCATGTCCGATACACAGTACACCTATGCGGTAGCGCGCATCAGGGCAAGGGAAAACAGCCTGCTGAATCCCGGAGCGGTGGAGCAGCTGATGACCTGCAGGGACGCGGACCAGTGCATCCAGATGCTCACGGAACGGGGCTGGGGAGACTCTGACACCCCCGCGGACGGTGAGGCGCTGCTGCAGCGGGAACAGGAAAAGGTGTGGGAACTGATGCGGGAGCTGGCTCCCGACTATTCCATTTTTGACGTATTTTCCCTTCCCATGCTGTACCACAATCTGAAGGCGGCCATCAAGGATGTGTGCGCCTTAAACGATATGCCCCATATTTTTTATGAGGGCGTTTCCCCCTCGGAACAGGATATGATGGCAATGGTCCGGGCCAGGGATTTTTCGCCTCTGGACAGCCATATGGCGGAGGCGGCGTCCCGGGCTACGGAGGAGCTGCTGCACACAAAGGACGGCCAGCTCTGCGACATTATCATAGATAAGGCCATGCTGGAGGCCGTGCAGCAGGCGGGCGCCGCGTGTAAGGAACGGGTCATCCGTACCTACGCGGACACCTATGTGGCGGTGACGGATATCAAGATCGCCGTGCGCTGCTTAAAGACGGGAAAATCCAGGGAATTTATGAGACAGGCCCTGGCGCCCTGCGCCCTGCTCAACGTGGAGCAGATGGCGGACACTGTCCTGCGGGGCGGCGAGGCGCTGAACGAGTACCTGAGCAGGTCCGGCTTCGCGTCCTGCGTTCAGGCACTGGAGCAGTCCATGTCCGCTTTTGAGTGCTGGTGCGACGATACTATGCTGGACGCTCTGCGCCCGGAAAAGTATCATGCCTTTTCCGCCGGCCCCCTGGTGGCCTACGTGCTGGCAAAGCTGAATGAGATCAAGACGGTAAGAATGATACTCACCGGGAAGGCAAACAGCCTGCCCGACGACATTATCCGGGAAAGGGTGAGAAAGACGTATGTATAGAATCGCGGTCATGGGACCCTACGACAGTATTTTCGGATTTTCCGCCCTGGGACTGGATATCTTTCCGGTATCCCGGCCGGAGGAGGCGGCACAGACCCTCGGGCAGCTGGCTCAGGGAAATTACGCGGTAGTTTACTGCACAGAGGACACGGCGGCTTCCATCGCCGACGAGATCGCCCGGTACAAGACCCAGACAAAGCCGGCTGTCATCCTGATACCCGGCGTGTCCGGCAATACGGGACAGGGTATCCGGGACGTCCACGCCTGCGTGGAACAGGCAGTGGGCTCCGATATTTTGCAGGACAAGGATTAAAACAGGTCTGTGTCTTTGGGCACAGTTACGAAATAAGAAAGTAGGTGCGTTGTCCTTATGAGTAAGGGAATTATCAAAAAAGTGGCTGGACCTCTGGTCATCGCGGAGGGCATGCGGGACGCCAACATGTTTGATGTGGTCCGCGTGAGCAGCCAGCGCCTTATCGGCGAGATCATTGAGATCCACGGCGAGGAGGCGTCCATACAGGTATATGAGGAGACATCCGGCCTGGGGCCGGGCGAACCGGTGGAATCCATTGACATGCCCATGTCCGTGGAACTGGGGCCGGGACTTATCAGCAGTATATACGACGGCATCCAGCGCCCTCTGGACGATATCATGAAACAGTCCGGCAACAACTTAAAGCGCGGCGTGGAGGTACCCTCCCTGAAGCGGGACCTGAAGTGGGATTTTGTGCCCGCCATGAAAGCAGGGGACAAGGTAGTGCCCGGCGACATCATCGGCAATGTGCAGGAGACGCCCATCGTTACCCACCGGATCATGGTGCCCAACGGCGTGACCGGTACACTGAAGGAGATAAAGGAAGGCAGCTTTACCGTGGAGGATACGGTAGCCGTGGTGGAGACGGAAAAGGGCGATGTGCCCGTGGCCCTCATGCAGCGGTGGCCGGTGCGGAAAGGCCGTCCTTATGTAAAGAAGCTTCCCCCTGAGATGCCCCTTGTCACAGGACAGCGCGTGGTAGATACATTGTTCCCCATCGCCAAGGGCGGCGTGGCGGCAGTGCCCGGACCCTTCGGCAGCGGCAAGACGGTGATCCAGCATCAGCTGGCAAAGTGGGCTGAGGCAGATATCGTGGTATACATCGGCTGCGGCGAGCGGGGCAACGAGATGACGGACGTGCTCAACGAGTTCCCGGAGCTGAAGGACCCCAAGACAGGCCATTCCCTTATGGAGCGGACCGTGCTCATCGCAAATACGTCTGATATGCCGGTGGCCGCTCGTGAGGCGTCCATTTACACCGGCATTACCATCGCGGAGTATTTCCGCGATATGGGATACTCCGTGGCGCTCATGGCAGACTCCACGTCCCGTTGGGCAGAGGCTCTTCGTGAGATGTCGGGACGTCTGGAGGAGATGCCCGGCGAGGAAGGCTATCCTGCCTATCTGGGTTCCAGACTGGCCCAGTTTTACGAGCGGGCGGGCCGCGTGATCTCCAACGGCATCGACGGGCGCATCGGCGCCCTGTCGGTGATCGGGGCCGTATCCCCTCCCGGCGGCGATATATCCGAGCCTGTGTCCCAGGCGACCCTGCGTATCGTGAAGGTGTTCTGGGGCCTGGATTCCAACCTGGCGTACAAGCGCCATTTCCCCGCCATCAACTGGCTGACAAGCTACAGCCTTTATGTAGATAATATGCAGGACTGGTTCAACGAGAACGTGGCGCCTGACTGGATGGATCTGCGGCAGCGGCTCATGAGCATCCTCCAGGACGAGGCAGAGCTGGACGAGATCGTGAAGATGGTAGGTATGGACGCTCTGTCCCCTTCGGATCGTCTGAAGATGGAGGCAGCCCGTTCCATCCGTGAGGACTATCTGCACCAGAATTCCTTCCATGAGGTGGACACCTATACGGATCTGCAGAAGCAGTACCGCATGATGAAGCTGGTGCTGGCCTACTACGACCAGGCGCTGATGGCTCTGGACGCGGGGGCAGGGATCAATGATCTGATCAACCTGCCGGTGCGGGAACCCATCGGCCGGTTCAAATATGTGGAAAAAGACAATGTGGAACAGGAGTATGAATCTGTGATGAAGCAGCTGACAGAGCAGATCGGCAAGCTGTGCGGGAAGGAGGCGGCTGTCTGATGGCAAAGGAATACAGGACCATACAGGAGGTTGCAGGCCCTCTGATGCTTGTGCAGGGAGTAGAAAACGTAACCTATGACGAGATCGGTGAGATCCAGCTGGCAAACGGCGAGACCCGCCGGTGCAAGGTGCTGGAGATCGATGGTTCCAATGCCCTGGTGCAGCTGTATGAAAGCGCCACCGGCATCAATCTTTCCAACAGCAAAGTACGCTTCCTGGGACATTCCCAGGAGCTGGGCGTGTCCGGCGACATGCTGGGCCGGGTGTTCGACGGCCTGGGACGTCCCATAGACGACGGTCCGGAGATCCTGCCGGAGCAGCGCAGGGATATCAACGGCCTGGCCATGAACCCTGCCGCCCGCAATTACCCTTCCGAGTTTATCCAGACAGGTATCTCCGCCATCGACGGACTGAATACCCTGGTAAGAGGCCAGAAGCTGCCGATCTTTTCCGCTTCCGGCCTGCCCCACGCCCAGCTTGGCGCGCAGATCGCCAGACAGGCCAGAGTGCGGGGCACAGATGAAAACTTTGCCGTAGTGTTCGGCGCCATGGGAATCACCTTTGAGGAGTCCAACTTCTTTGTGGAGAGCTTCCGGGAGACCGGCGCCATTGACCGTACCGTGCTGTTCATGAACCTGGCGAACGACCCCGCCGTGGAGCGTATCGCCACGCCCCGTATGGCCCTTACCGCCGCGGAATATCTGGCATTTGAGAAGGAGATGCACGTGCTGGTCATCCTGACGGATATCACCAACTACGCCGACGCCCTCCGTGAAGTGTCCGCCGCCCGGAAGGAAGTGCCCGGACGCCGGGGCTATCCCGGATATCTTTACACCGACCTGGCTACCATGTACGAGCGGGCAGGCCGGCAGAAGGGGAAGAAGGGCAGCATCACGCTGATTCCTATCCTGACCATGCCGGAGGATGACAAGACCCATCCCATCCCTGACCTGACAGGCTACATTACCGAAGGACAGATCATTCTCAGCCGCGAGCTGTACAGAAAAGGCGTGACGCCTCCCATCGACGTGCTGCCGTCCCTGTCCCGTCTGAAGGATAAGGGTATCGGCGAGGGCAAGACGAGAGCCGACCATTCCAATACCATGAACCAGCTGTTTGCCGCCTATGCCCGGGGCAAGGAGGCCAAGGAGCTCATGGTGATCCTGGGCGAAGCGGCATTGTCGGAGGTAGATCTGATCTACGCCAAATTTGCCGACGCCTTTGAGCAGGAATACGTATCCCAGGGCTACGATACCAACAGGAGCATCGAGGAGACGCTGGATATCGGCTGGAAGCTGCTGAACATCCTGCCCAGGACAGAGCTGAAGCGTATCGACGAGAAATATCTGGATATGTACTACGGCAAAAGCTGAAAGGAGTGATCTTCTTGGCATCCACTCAGGTAAATCCTACCCGTATGGAGCTGACGAAGCAGAAAAAGAAGCTGGCCACGGCCACCCGCGGGCATAAGCTGCTGAAGGACAAGCGGGACGAGCTCATGCGCCAGTTCCTGGATATGGTGCGGGAAAATCTGGCCCTGCGCAAGAAGGTGGAGGCAGGCATCGCGTCAGCCAACGCCAACTTTGTCATTGCCAAGGCAGGTATGCCCAGGCAGGTGCTCAATGTGGCCTTTATGGCGCCCAAGCAGGAGGTGTCCATCGAGGCTTCCACCCGCAACGTGATGAGCGTGGACATCCCCGTGTACACGGTGAAGACCCGCACGTCAGACAGCAACGACATCTATTCCTACGGTTTTGCCGATACATCCAGCGATCTGGACGGCGCGGTAAAGTCCCTGGCGGACATACTGCCCGACATGCTCCTTCTGGCAGAGCGGGAGAAGGCGTGCCAGCTTATGGCCAGCGAGATCGAAAAGACCCGCCGCCGGGTAAACGCGCTGGAACATGTGCTCATCCCCGAAGCCCAGGCCAACATCAAGTATATCACCATGAAGCTGGACGAAAATGAGCGGAGCAGCCAGGTGCGGCTGATGAAGGTCAAGGACCAGATGCTGGAGGAGAAGCACCATTACAAAGAAAAAATGGCACAGAGAGCAGAGCAGTAAAGTTATGGAAGATGAGCCATCCTTTTTTCAATGTACCTGTGAAAAAAGGGTGGCGTTTGTAATTATACAGCGGAGGCCGAAGATGGAATATATCAGTGTACTGGACTTAGAGCAGCTCCAGGAGGAAGCGCTGTACATGCCCGGTTTTTTTACGGATCTGAATCTGGATCAGCTGATGAAGCTCATACAGGATCAGTCCTCGTTTTATGAGATCAAAAATATGTTTTACCGGTTTCCGAAGGACGGGGTCTGCGAGGACTACCGACGGCAGATCTATGAGGATGTGAAAACGCAGCCTGTGTATGACTGTCTGGAGCAGTTTACCGCCGTTATGAGACAGGCGTGGAAATCCAACGGCAACCAGTCGTCCGTGGAGACGCAGCTGCAGAAAAACGCGTGGTACGCCGCGGGCGTATACAGCTACTGCAGGGCGGTAACGGACCTGCAGCAGGCGCTGGCCGGCCTGGACGTCAGGTCGGAAGGCCTGCAAAAGTTTTCCGCGTATCTGAATAGTTATGTCAATCAACAGGATTTCCTGCGGCAGAAGGAGGAGGCGTTCCGCATCCGGCAGGCGATGGATGATCTTCATCTGATCCTTGTCATAGAGAACAACAAGATCACGGTGACTTCCGGAACGCTGGAGGGAGCGTATGAAACGTATCTGGGAGAACCCAGCAGGTACAACAGTCCCTTTATCGCCTCCATGCGCATGTCGGACCTGGAGGAGGAACTGTTCGGCATTTTTCAGAAAAAGCATCCGGAGCTGTTTGACCAGATCCGGAAATTCGCCCGGGATTTTCCCTCCTACGGGGACGAGACGATCTACCGGTTTGAGAAAGAGATCCAGTACTACCTGGCGTTCTGCCGGTTCCAGAGGAAGATGGAGGATCAGGGCTTTGCCTTCTGCGTGCCGGAGCGGGACGAAGGCAAAGATATGGAGGCCAAGGGCCTGTACGATCTTGCCCTTGCCTGCTCCAACTATCTGCGGGACAAGGCGGTAGTGAGCAATGATTTCGTGTACGGCCCCGGAGAAACGTTTTTCGTGGTAAACGGCCCCAACCAGGGCGGCAAGACAACGTTCGCGAGGAGCCTCGGCCAGCTGGTTTTTTTTACCAAGATGGGGCTGGACGTGCCTGCCTGTCGGGCCAATGTCCACCGGTTTTCCACCCTGCTTACCCACTTTTCCGTGGAGGAGAGCATGGAGTCGGGTCGGGGCAAGCTCATGGAGGAGCTGGACCGTCTGGCGCCCATGATGGAGAAAAAGGCACGGGGCGCATTTGTCATCATCAATGAGCTGTTTACCACCGCGGCCCATTACGACGGCTGCGTCATGGGCGCCCGGGTGCTGGAGCACTTTACCGGCAACGGGTGCAGAGGGATCTACGTGACCCACTTAAAGGAACTGGGAGACGTGGTGGAGGGCGTGGTGACCATGACCGCCATGCTGGACGGAACGGACGCCCACCGGCGCACCTACAAGATCCTGCGCAACAAAGCGGAAGATGTAGGTTACGCGGAGGATATCGTGGAGAAATATCAGCTGACCTATGACCGGCTCCATGAGCGGCTCACGGAGGAGCAGGCGGGGTGGCAGTAAAGCTTCCGCGCGGGATCCGTCCCGGAGCGGGAACATCGGCATGCGCGGGAAAGGAGTATGGCAGTGAAGGTTCGTTTGTTATATGAATATAAGGAATGGAAAGGGAACCGGCCTTATTACGACTGCAGCAGCATCGTCAACGATCTGGGGCTTCCCACCCTGTTCCGGGTGGCCTCCAGAGATCAGGAACAGCGGGAAGGCGCGGTGCTGACCGCCGCCCAGGCGGACGAGCATCTGGGCAAAACGCTGGAAAAGGTCATGCTGGTGCCCCTCACAACGCCGGAGGAGATCCGTTACCGGCAGGAGATCCTGAAGGATTTCCTCGCCAATGAGGAATTTACGAAAAAGCTGTATGACATGGCCAGCGACGCCATGCTCCGCTGGGACCGGCTGGGCAAAAAGCAGATGGATAAGCCGGGCGCCAGAGAGCGGGGCATCCAGATGGTGTCCCAGGTAAAACTGTTCCACCTGTTTGTGGATGTGCTGACGCAGATCAAGACATTGTGCCGCGCCCACATGGACAGCTTTCACTCAGAGGGCCTGCGGCAGTTTGCCGGAGGGATAGAGGAGGATTACTCCGATGAGTGGGAGGCAAAGATCCGCTCCGTGCTGGACGATCTGACCTTTTTCTGCGACGGCGAGGAGGAATACTCCCTGGCAGGCGGCGGCACCAATCTGGTCCATCAGCCCCGCATGGTGCTGGAATGCCAGGTGGCGGACGGCCTGAAGCTGGGCAGGCTGAAGGTGGACCAGCTGGAGACGGTGGACAAGAAGTTCCGCAAGGCAAAGGCCAAGACCACTTTTTCCGAAAAAATGATGCTCACCTTTGCCTCGGAGCCTACCACCATCCTGAAATCGCCCATTTTGCTGGAGGACCTGAAAAAGCTGGAGAATCAGGTGGTGGAGTACGTGATGCACTGCTTCCAGCCCTTTATGTCCGACTGCCGGGAGTTTTTTGAGCAGCTGCACATCCAGAGCGCCTTTTACCGGGCCTGCTACAACCTGTATGTGCGCAGTTCCAATTCCGGTTTGCAGCTGTGTTATCCCAGTGTATGTGACACGGACTGCCTGCGGTTTGAGAACCTGACGGAATATTCCATGGCCACTTACCGCAGTTTTGTCCCCGTGGGAAATGACGGAGACATCCGCCACAAGATGCTCCTCATCGTCACCGGCGCCAATCAGGGAGGCAAATCAACCTTTCTGCGGAGCCTCGGCATCGCCCAGATCATGATGCAGTGCGGCATGTTCGTCAGCGCCAAAACATTTGAGAGCGGTATCTTCCCGCATTTCTTCCCCCACTTTACAAGGCGGGAGGACAGCGCCATGAACAGCGGCCGGCTGGACGAGGAGCTGGGGCGCATCGACGACATCATCCGCCATCTGGGGAAGGATTCCATTGTGCTGCTCAACGAATCCTTCGCCACCACTACGGAGGAGGAAGGCTCCGTCATCGCCTACGATATCATCAGGGCCTTGGTGGAGGCAGGGGTGAAGGTGCTCACCGTGACCCATCTGCTCTCCTTTGCCCGGCAGGTGTACGGGGAGGACCGTTCCGACGTGGAATTCTTAAGCGCCCAGCGCCTGGCCGACGGGCGGCGCACCTACAAGATGGTCCAGGGGGAGCCGGAGCTCACAAGCTTCGGGCTGGATCTGTATGATAAGATCATTCCGTCGGCGTGAGCCGGGATGGGAAAGCGTGCCTGTCTGGTTCCTACGCCTGTGCTGCAGAGGAGCCGGCCGGGGTATCCCCAGGCTTTTGGAAGACACGGTGATTTTTGCCATTTGCTGCGCCGCTTTTTTGCCCGGGGAGATCAAAACTCGCCCTTAACAGGGCTCAGACAGTTGGTCTCCCCGGGCAGCTATGCTCGCAAATCAGGCAAAAATCTGCCGAATGCTTCAAAAGCCTGGGGATACCCCGGCCCGTCCCTTACGGTGCAGGCGTAGGAACCAGATAGGTACGGATCCCATCCCGGCTCCAGACCGGGGAAGAAGATGTTATTTCGGTTGATATAGAAGTAGTATGAGAAATGGAGACTGGCATGAGTAGAGTCGTGGTAGGTATGTCGGGGGGCGTGGATTCCTCGGTGGCAGCGTATCTGCTGAAGGAACAGGGGTATGATGTGGTCGGCGTGACCATGGAGATCTGGCCGCGGGAGGATAACGGACAGACAGGATATGGTATGGAAATAGAAGCCGGCGGCATGCCGGAGAGCGCCGTCCGGGCAGACAGCGGCTGCTGCGGTCTCGGCGCCGTAGAGGACGCCAGAAAGGTGGCCTTCCAGCTGGACATTCCTTATTATGTGATGAATTTCCGCAGGGAATTTCAGGAGAATGTGATCGATTATTTTGCCGGAGAATATCTCCGGGGCCGCACGCCCAATCCCTGTATCGCCTGCAACCGGTACGTGAAGTGGGAGGCGCTGCTTTCCCGCAGCCTGTCCATCGGCGCAGACTACATTGCCACGGGTCACTATGCCCGGGTGGTAAAGCTGGACAACGGCAGATACACGCTGAAGCGCAGCGCGGTGCCGGCAAAGGACCAGACTTACGCTCTGTACAGCCTGACCCAGGAGCAGTTGTCCCGGACGCTGATGCCCATCGGTGACTACGGGAAAGACCAGGTCCGGGCCATGGCGGAAAAGATCGGCCTGCAGGTGGCGGCAAAGCCGGACAGCCAGGATATCTGTTTTGTGCCGGACGGAGATTATGCCGGGTACATTGACCGGTACACAGGAAAGCGCCTGCCGGAAGGCAATTTTGTAGATATGCGGGGAAATGTACTGGGCACACACAGGGGGATTACCCACTACACGGTGGGCCAGCGGAAGGGCCTCGGCATCGCCCTGGGGCACCCGGCGTTCGTGCTGGAGATCCGTCCGGACACCAACGAGGTGGTGCTGGGCAGCTATGAGGAATCGCTGACCCATACCCTGAAAGCGGATCAGGTAAATTTCATGTCGGTGGAGGATCTGACAGAGCCCCGGCGGGTGTTCGCGAAGATCCGCTACAACCACAGGGGCGCATGGTGTACGGCAGAAAAGACGGGGGTAGACGAGATCACCTGCACCTTTGAAGAACCCCAGCGGGCGGTGACGCCCGGACAGTCCGTGGTGCTCTATGACGATGACTGCGTGCTGGGCGGCGGTGTGATAGTGGGTTGACAAAAGTAGTAAACAGCAGTAAAATAAACTAAAAGCAGTAAACAACAGTAAAAAGTAAACGAAAGTAGTAAAAAGCAGTAAAAGCAACTCGAATCGGTAAAAGGGATGTGATCTTATGGAAAGAAATCCATACACACTTGTTTTTGGAAAAGAACCTGCCCAGTCTATTTCCAGAGCGCTGCAGACAGCGGAAATCATAGAAAGCTTTTGCAGCGACACACCCAGCCAGCAGATCTACATGATCACTGGCGTAAGAGGCACAGGGAAGACAGTCTTTATGACAGACATTTCACAGAAAATACGCCGAAGAAAAGAATGGGTCGTAGTGGAGTTAAATTCTGAAAGAAATCTGCTGGAAAGTCTGGCTTCTAAATTAAGCAGCGAGGATGATCTGGCACGTATATTTCAAAATGCAAAGATCAATCTGTCCTTTTTCGGTTTTGGGCTTGAGGTGACGGGAACAGTTCCTGTAACGGATATTGAAGTCGCACTGGTCAAAATGCTGGAAAGCCTGAAAAAGCATGGGAAGCGCGTGTTGATCACGATTGATGAGGTGATCAGTACGCCGGATATGCGCGTGTTTGCAAGCGCATTTCAAATATTTATCCGTCAGGGCCTTCCGGTTTTTCTGCTTATGACCGGTTTATACGAAAACATCAATGCTCTTCAAAATGAAAAAAGTCTGACATTTTTGTACCGCGCTCCCAAGATGGAGTTGGGTCCTCTGAATATAGGCGCTGTGGCAAGAAATTATAAAAAAACGTTTCAGATCGACGATGCGACGGCGCAGAAAATGGCAAAGCTGACCCGCGGGTATTCCTTTGCTTTTCAGGTGCTGGGATATTTCACCTGGGAAAACGGGGGGCAGGCAGAACGTGTGATGGATGATTACAGACAATATCTGGAAGATTACGTCTATGAAAAAATCTGGTCGGAACTGTCAAATGGCGATAAAAAAATATTATTTGGCATGGCCAGATCTGCCACAGGAAAGATCAGTGAGATCCGGAATATTTTGCAGATCGAAACAAATCAGTTTAACCCATACCGAAAAAGACTGATAAAAAAAGGGATCATCAATGGGGACGAATACGGGTATGTTCGTTTTGTTCTGCCGCTCTTTGAACAGTTTGTACTGGAAAATTATGATGAATGAATAAATCGATGAACTTATCGGCGGCGTGATAGTGGGTTGACAGGATAATTAAATGCGAGTAAAATAAAATTACACTTTAAAAAACTCGGAGGCATTATGTATATTAAAAGACATCTGGAAGAACAGATCTTAAATGCATCGAAACATTATCCTGTTGTAATGGTCTGCGGGCAAAGGCAGGTAGGTAAATCTACCATGCTGAACCATATCAGGGAATCCAACCGGCGGTATGTAACATTTGACGACGCCAACGCCAGGCGCCTGGCAGAGCAGGATCCTGCCCTTTTTTTTGAAACGTATGGGTATCCGCTGCTGATCGATGAATTTCAAAGAGTTCCGTCTGTCCTGCTGGAAATGAAAAAAATTGTAGATGAAAAAGCATTAAGCGGGGAAGACAACAGGGGCATGTTCTGGATCACAGGTTCTCAGAAATTCAAGATGATGAAAAATATCTCGGATTCTCTGGCAGGCAGGATCGCTGTTTTTGAAATGGCTGGTCTGTCCACCGGAGAAATCGAAGGAAGAGCCCCAATTTTATTTGACCCGTCTGTCGATGTTCTGCGTAAGCGTCTGCCGATGAATAAAAAGAAAAACATTCATCAGATCTATGACCGGATATTCCGGGGCAGCATGCCGGCGCTCATCTCATCGGAAGTGGAACGGGACCGTTTTTACATGGATTATGTGAACACGTACCTGGAGCGGGATATCAGGGATCTGGCGCAGGTGGGAAAGCTGACCGAATTTTATGAGTTTCTTGTCTTTATGGCAGCCAGAACATCCCAGGAACTGAAATACAGCGAGATCGCCAATGCATTGGGCATCTCTGTTCCCACCGCAAAAGAATGGGTCTCCATACTGGAACGGTCAGGGGCTATTTTTATCCTGCGGCCATATTCTTCCAATATCACGAACCGTCTTGTCAAGACGCCGAAAGTGTATTTTATGGATACAGGACTTGCAGCTTATTTGTGCAGGTGGCCGGATGCCGCTACACTGGAGAATGGCGCAATGGACGGCGCTTTTTTGGAGACCTATGTAGTGACGGAAATTGTGAAAAGCTATTATAACGCGGGAAAACAGACAGACCTGTACTATTATCGGGACGTGGACAAAAAAGAAGTAGACCTGCTGGTGGTAAAGGCTGACAAAATATATCCCATAGAGGTCAAAAAGAGTAAGGTGCCCAATCATGCGGACAAAAACTTTGGCGTGCTGGCAAAGTTAAAAACGGATATTGCGCCGGGAATCATCCTGTGTATGAGCGATGAACTGGTTCCATATAACAGAAATTCATGGTTTTGTCCTATATCTGTGTTGTAAGTGTTTTGTGCAGAGTTTGGCTTTGCTTTATCACTCTTTGAACAATTTGTACTGGAAAACTATAATGAGTGAACGGATCAATGGTCTTATATGACAGAAAAAAATACAGATCGGCAGGAATGTGTCAGACATTTTGCCGGTCTGTTTCTTTTATACGAGGGTCAGTATTTCTTAAATTGCATAACTTTACGAAATCTCTCTGAATTTCAATCGGTATTCTAACACAAATCTTTTCTT
>CANQHX010000024.1 GCA_947623905.1 uncultured Lachnospiraceae bacterium | reverse complement strand
CACTGTGTATGGGTGAGCGCCCGCTTGAAAAGAGACCGCCTTGCATTCAGAAGCTGTCCGCCCGCAAAGGGCTTCATCACCGAAATGCCCACGCCCATTTTTTCGCAGTCCCGGTACAGCGCGGCGCGCTCGGCCACCTCGCCGATGGCGTATTCGCCCTTTTGGTAGTCGTAGGCCGGGTTGATACTGAACATGAACAGATCCACAAGCCCGGTATCGAGGATCTGTCTGGCAATAGCGGGATTGTGGGAGGAAAAGCCCAGGTGACGGATGGTCCCGTCCGCTTTGAGCGATTTCATATACTCCCACAGCCCGCCGTTCATTACTTCATCGAGGTCTTCTTCATCATCCACGCAGTGGATGAAACCAATGTCAGTGTAGTCCGTTTTGAGCAGATTCAGATTCCATGAAATCTGCTTCTTGATCTTTGCGAGGCTTCTCGTCCAGCCGTATTTTCCGCCCTTGTAGATGGCGCCGAAGTGCATCTGCGTCAGGATCTTCTCCCGCCGCCCGGCGAACGCCTCCGCATAGGCGTACCAGGGCGCTTCCACCGAAGGAGCCAGGTCAAAGTAGTTGATCCCGTTCTCAATAGCCGCATTCAGAATAGCGACCATTTCTTTTTTTGTACCGGAAAGGCTTCCCGCGCCAAGTCCGATCACGCTGATCTTTTCGCCGCCATGGGGCAATGTACGATATTCCATAAGCGCCTCCTTGTCTTTTTATATCTATTTTTAATAAAAACAGGAAGCGGCCGCATCTATGTTTCCGCTTCCTGTCTGTTCTTTAATCTTCCGTATCCAGAATCTTCACAACTTTGGCGGCGTATTCTCCGTCGCTAAGGGGATCGGCCTTCAGCTCCTCCGGAGATTTATCCATACGAAAGATAGCGTTTACATAAGCGTTTGCTCTTCCGTAAATATCGATCAGTTCAAGGGTGTAAAGATAATACTGCCCCTCCAGGGGTTCCTCGGTGATCCGGTAACCATCTTCGCTCTTTGGAACGGTGACCATGGGAGTATCGTCATTTTCCAGATTGGCTCTGTCCACGATCATCTCGTTCACCTGCACATCGTCCTCCGGGTTTAAGGGCTGGAAACCCTTATCCACCATGCCGCTGGTATTGGACGCTCCGATGCCGCTCCACAGTCCTATGATCTCGTAATAGCCGTTATTAAACAAGTTGTCATTCCAGACAAAGGCAAACCGCAGGCTGTAATCTGTGCCGTTGACCGTCACCGGCGATTCAAAGAAATAGCGGTTCTCATTTCTGGCAACAAAGTAATACCACAGAGGAACGCCGTTAAGGGTCAGCGTAATCCCGCGGAAATTGCTGATATAAGTCTGTCCGTCGTTTTCCGTCTGTATGTCGTTATCCGTGCCCAGAAATCGCATCGATTGGATGCCGTCACTGTATTCTTCTTCATCGCCGTAGGCAAGGATCTCCTTGAGCGCGTAATCCTTATCCAGGATATACTGCATGGAATCCTCCGTGATATCCACCTGAAGCGCGCCGTTCTCCGTGACAGAGGCCTTTTCGATCTGGATCGTATCATCGGGAATGTTTTCGTACACCTGCTTTAAATAGGCTTTGTAGGCCGGCATGGGACAAATATCTTCATAATATTTTTTGAAGCCGGTACTGTAATAGTCGAGGGGATAATAAAAAGATAACCCTCCCACAGTGTCGTTCCCGTCCAGGCACACCTTGTAGACCACACAGTCCGAAAGAGACTCGGACAGCCCGGTATCTTCCGTCAGACCGCCATAATAGGCGGCAAAATCCCGAAGGTCGATGAGATTGGAATAGCCCGTGGCTCCGGAGCTCGCGCCGCACCGGTCGGAATGGTTGGCGCTCTCTGCCACCTTTTGTATATCCTTTATTTCAATCTTTCTGCCGGAAACCTGCCCCATGACATCATCAAAACGGCTGCAGAGTTTTCCCACCTCCGACAGGTCGATCAGGGAGAGCGTGGCGTAGCTTTTGTCTGAACCGGTGTATTTTTCACTAAAACCGTCGCAGATCGCTTTCCCCAGATCTGCAGCCGGGGCGTTTTGGTCCTCTGCAAGCACATTGAAAAACGTACTGTAATCCCAGCCGCCGGTTGGCTCGATCTCTTCGGAGGCCACCAGATAGTCGGCACAATCGGAAAGGATCGTTGCCGTTTCCAGATTGGCCATCAGGCAGGCGTCCATTCCCAGAAGGTCGATATTCACATTCTCATACTGCTCACCGGCTTCCGTAAGAACATCCCGTATATCCGCAACACTCAGTGAACCGCCCGAATAGTTTTCGTCGCTGATCATGCCGTTTACGCAGCCGCTGCCGTGGTCCCACAGGATCACCGCGGTATGCTCCGCGGGATAGTTCTCCAGACCATACTTTACAAAATCTGAAAAGGTTTCCTTGTTGCCCATATCGGCCTGCGGAAGCTTTTCAAGGAGCGTCAGCTCCCCGTTCTGCACGGCGTAGCGGGAAATTTCTTCATTGGAGATATCATAATCCCGCCACTTTTTCGCGCCGCCGGTCTCCAGTATCACATGGACGCCCTCCGGCAGCTTTACGGAAAGCATTTCATCTATGTTGTTTGTAGCCGCGCCGAAACTGATCTCCAGATTGGAACCGCACATATAGATCAAAATACTCCGGCTGTCTTTTCCGTGTTTCTTTGCGCCCCCGCTGAAAAAACCGCGGTTCCATAAAAGGAACGTGCCGACAAGCGCGGCAGCAAGCACAAAAGCCAACACAGTTATGATAATGATTTTTGCTTTTTTAGATTTCAATCCCAGCGACTCCATTCTTCCGCGCAAGCGCAGACATAAGCTGCGGTCTTGCCCGCCTTTTTATTTCCTATATTATATTACATGAATAAGGGCCTTTTTTCAAGCATCAGATTTTTTTCATGCATCCGATCAAACGACTTGCAATTTCATGTCGAATGATGTATACTTTTGACAAATACATAAAGATATTAAGTCTGATCGGAATGCCAGAGACCGATCAGCGCAGATTACGAAAGATGATTCCATGAGGATAAAGATTTACCGGCGTGCCGGCAGGTCTTTGTGGTCGGCGGGATCATTTTTTCATTTATCGGAATGATCCTGTATTTTGCTTTGATTCTGAAAATACAGGAGGTACACATGGCGGAAAATCAATTATCCAGAGATGTGCGCGAGGCCGGGGAGGACGTGCAATATGACGCTCAGGTAAAAAATGTGCTTAAAAACAAGATCATACTGGCGTGGATCCTGCGTTATACAGTAGAGCCTTTTTCTCAGATGACGCCGGAGGAGATCATGCCGTACATAGAGGCGGATCAGGAAGCGATGACGCCGTGCAGGAGACCAGAAAAGATCACAGGCAGCGCAACGGAAGACACATCACCGGGAGCGGCCACTGTGATCTACGATATTAAATTCTGGGTTTCTCTGCCGGAAGGCGCACAGCGTTCAGATACCCCGACAGTCAACACAGGCTGCGAAACAGAAGCTGATAAAACAAAAATCCATGAAACAGGCTTCGATGAAACAGCGGCCTGCAAAAATATCAAAAGGAAATCGCCGGAGCTGGCGAAGGTGATCATAAACGTAGAGGCCCAGAAAAAGTTTAATCCCGGTTACTGCATTGAAAGCCGCGGGGTCTTCTACTGCAGCCGGATGATCTCCTCGCAGCTTGGCACGGAATTTCAGGAACCGCATTATGACGGGATCAAAAAGGTGTATTCCATCTGGTTGTGCATGAACGCGCCGGCATACGCCGGCGGCGCCATCGCGGAATATGCCTTCCGCAAGCGGGACATTCTGCCGGGAATGAAGGACAGGCGATGGGCCTACGACAAGCAGGCGGTGATCCTGATCTGCCTGAATGAAAAGGCCGCAAAAGGGAACCGGTTGACACGAATGCTGGACACGCTCCTTTCGCGGAAGATCAATTTTGAGACAAAAAAGAAACGATTGGAAAAAGAGTACGGCATATGCATGGAAAGTCAGATGGAAACGGAGGTGATGGAATTGTGTAATCTATCGATACTGGTAAGAGAAGAAGGCCGCAGGGAAGGCCGCGAATCTGTCGCGATGGAAATGCTCCGGCTGCATCGATATGGGGATGAGGAGATCCTTCTGCTGTCGAAGATCAGCCGGAAGCGTCTGGCAGAGTTAAAAACCGCAGCCGCTGCAAATCAAATAAACTCATGGTAAAGATACATGGCGCGAAAAAGCCGTGCTGCCTTCCGGCAGCACGACTTTTCTTCATTTTATCCATCGTGTCACGATCTTTGCTGTCACTTCCCGAAATACGTCTTTCGCATCTCCAGGTATTCTCCCGGATACAGCACGCCCAGCTTCGTCGGGAATTCTGAATATGAGGAATGGAACGTGGAATCCCTCATGGCGAATACCTTCGCGCCGTCGCCGCCGTTGTCAAACCGGTCGTCGATATTTTTCGCGTCCCAGTAAAAATATCTGGACCGATACGTGTATTCGTAGCAGAACGGTTCCCAGCCTTCCTTGTTCTCGAACCCGTCCAGGGCGATGCCGAAGGTGTTGTAGCCCCGCTCGGTGGCGGAGTTGGCGTACGCCTCGTCGATATCGATATGGGCACGCATCAAGTCCTGGGCCAGCGTCAGCCCGTTGGCCTCCAGACGGTTGAAGTAATCGGCGATCTCGCTGTCGGTGTACTGGCTGTAGTACATCACATAATCGGGGCGGTTCGCCCAATAGCTGGTATCTCCGTTTTTCTCCCTGGTGAAGTCGTTGCCGACATACGCAATGGTCGTATGCAGCGGATAACAGTAGGCTGTCGGATCCTTTGTCAGAAATCGGGTCGGCAGCGCCATGGCGCTGTCAGACATTCCATTGTGGAAGGTAAAGCGGCGCCATGTGCTGTTTTCCTGGCTCCACCCGGTCATGGGATTCTTCAGATAACTTCCTTCCTGCCGGAACACCGGATTGGCCCAGCCGGAGGTGTCCACATTCTCAAAGTCATAGAACTGCACGCCGTTCCAGATGCGACACAGCGCCGCGGTATACAGATCCTCCTCCGTAAGATCGGGGCTTTCCTGCACCACATACGTCTCTATCCCGTCCTCGTCCGTCACCGTCTGGAAGGAGCCGTCCGCGTTCTGGGCAAATTTATAGTCGGCCATCTTGTACATGCGGATGCAGGACATGGCCCGCTTCAGCCGCTCCGACAGGTCGATGCGGTACGCCATCTTCTCATAGTAGGAGGAGGTGGAATAGTTGTCGATGAGCGAATAGGCCGTCTCCCACGCCGTCAGGGGGTTGGCGGCGTCCTCGGTGAGGATCATGTTGCAGACAGTGTTAAATTCCTCCTCCAGACGCAGGTAGGTGTCCTTGTAGGACTCAAAGCCCGGCTCCCTGAAGGCACAGGCGTCCTCCATGGCTGTGGACAGATCCATGGCGTATTTCGTCAGAGCCTCTATGGGCTCGTCGTCCGCGGGCTGCTCAATCCCCAGATCCTCCGCGTACTGGAAGTGGGAGGAAAAATCGCTGACATACCCGTCCAGGTAATCCATCTCCTGATTTAAATACCCCACGCTGTCATTGAGCACATTCGCCTCTAAGGAACGCAGCCGGGAATATTCCCCAAATACGAGGTCCTTCAATTCTTCCACCCGCATCCCCGTCTGCTCAAGGTCGCTTACCATCTGCTTGTTTTCGCCGAACAGGCCAATATCCGAGCAGAACTGCATGACCATGGCCCCGAGGAATACGACGCCCATGGCGGTGTTGATGGCGCCGTTCACTGCCCCGACCCTTGCCAGCATGAATTCCTGATTTTGCAAACGTACATTCATCCACGAACTCTGACCTGCCGCTTCGGCCTGTAACCAATTTAACCTTCCTCTGATCTCAGCCAGCAACTGGTTGCCTCTGGCGCCGTCATACTCCAAGAAATCATACATATCCCACTGCAGAAATCTCACAGAGGCTTCTATGCCATCACCGCTGCGTACTGTCCATCTTACCACTCCTTGGAGGTCTCCCGGCACATGCAGACCCGGGCCACTTCCCGCTCTTCCCATGCTCTCCTGACTGTAATTGCGGGTATAGGTGCTGTCCGCCGATGTGGGGCTCCCCCACCGGGAGACGAGGCTCCCGGCCTTCATGACGATCCCGCCGTCCATATCCAGCGACTCCGCCGTCTGTCCCTCCGCCGGCACGGTGAATACCAGCTCCGCGTTGGTATCCCCCTCCTGCTTTACGGACTCCGCCTTTGCCTGTTCAAAGGCCCCGTCAAAGGCGATCTGGTCTGTGCCAAGGCCCTCCGCCAGTGTTCCGTTCTCCCCGTAGAGGATCACCGTGAACTTCAGGTCGGACCCGCTCTCCTCCACATAGTCGAACACCGGATAGAAGTATGCTTCCCTTGCCGTTACGGCGATCTTTGTCTCTCCTGCCACCGTGAGCGTCTGCCCGTTTAAGGCTGCCGCCGCCTTGTTGGCGTCGTCCGCTCCCGCTATGGTCATGGTCAGCGTCACCTGCGTGTCGCTGTCCTTCTTTACATCTGTCACGGTCACGTCCTTCTCAAACTGAAAGTCCGCCGCCGTCAATTCCGCCAGAGGCTTCGGCACGCTCAGCAGCTCCAATGACGCCGTCACGCTGCCGCCCTCCGCGCGGATGGTCTCCGGAAGCAGGCTGTTTCCCGCCAGCTCCACGGGGATGGCCGCCCGCACGCTGCTCTTTGCCTCCTTGATGGCGCGGGGGCTCACCGTCACCACGCCGTCCACATAGGAGAGCAGTCCCTCCGGCATCACCGGCTTCCCGGTAAGCTGCATGGTCAGGTTCTTCCCGGCGGCGCTGACACTGGCGATCTCCATCTTCTCAAAGGAACCGGACAGGGCGATGTCGTCCTTCGTCACGTCGTCGGCGTACGCGCCGTCGTTCAGTTCCAGCGTCAGCCGCACTTCCTCGTCGTCCGACCGGACGGACTGGATATTGGGGGTCACCTCATATTCCTGAAAGAGCACGCTGACGGCAAAGGATACGTCCTCGTCGCCGTCCTGCTTTTCCTCCTGCGCGTCCGTTTCCTGCTGCGCCTCCGCTTCCTTCCGGTATTCCTCCGGGTACTTTGTCCCCTTCAGGGTCACGTCATAGCGCTCCGTCAGGTTCGTCCCGGCGTCCGGGTCGCTGAAGGAGATCTCCAGCTTTCCCTTCTCCGCTTTCACGCTCTCCACCTGCACCTGCTTCTGGCTGGTGTAGGCGGACGCGTCCACAGAAACGGTTTCCGCAGGCGCGGCGGTCCCGGCGCTGCCGGAGGCGGTATCTTCGGACTGCGCGTCCGCCGTCTCCTGCGCTTTCGCGGCCTCCTCCAGGGCTTTTTCGTAGCCCGCCTCGTCCAGGACGTCATAGGTGACCGTCACGTCCTCCGCCTTCACGGCGGACAGGTCTACCACGTCCGAGGTGACGGCGGCCATGTATTTGCCCTCGCTGTTAAACGCCACGTCTTCCACGGCGACGGCCGGAGCCATTCCCTCCTCTTCCGCCTCCGCCGGGGCTTCGTCCCCGCCGCTGCCGCCGTTATTGCTGCTGCAGCCCGCCAGGCACTGGGCGGCCATCACCGCGCAGAGACCGAGGGCGATCCATTTTCTGGCTATGTATCTTTTACCGGCACGGGTTTTGCCGATATGTTCTTTCCCGACCTTTTTCTTCAATCAGCTCACTCCTTTACTGAGCAGCCGGCGCTTCCGTGGCGTATGTCATATATCTGGTTCTATCGGGGTTGGTCCCGCCCTCGCCGGGCTTTTCGATCACCCAGCGCACAATGGGGATCAGGTTATGGTTGCCCACATTGTCAAAATATTTCTCCCCTGATGTGCGCCATTTTTCGTCCCGGTCTAATATCCATTGTCCGATGTTTTCGTTTGTCTCATTATCCCCAAGGAAATTTCCCGCCTCTGGATTGTTGATCTCAGAAACCACTGACTGACGGCGGGCGGCGTGTACGTTCTGCGTCAGCTTCTTATCGTTCCACTTCAGGATATCCATATAGGTGTCCGCATTCCATGCATAACCGGTCCTGCCTTCATCATGAAGCATACCCACTATGCTCTCAGTGCTGTAAACAACCCGGGAGGCAAAGGGCAGACCCGGCGTATTCTCATATACAGAATCATCCAGATGAATGCCGGCGCTCTCCAGTTCCTCCTTGAGCGTCCTGCCGCCCATGAGCTGAATGAACCTGCTGCTGCAGGCGGTGATGAGATCCTCGGAAACCTCTTCATAAATGGCGTCCTCCGGCATCCCATCCGGCGCTTTCGCGGAAAAGAACGTCTCGCCCCATGTATAGTTGTTGGCCACATAGGACGGCGCCACCTTCGTCTTCTCTATGATCTCCCGGTAGTCGTCACGACAGGAGTACACAAAAACGCCGGGGCCCTTCAGACTTACGGTCTTCTTCTTCTCTCCCACAAAAACCGTATCTTTCTCCCGCCATGTCTTCGCCCAGAAAACATCGCCGTTTTCGGTATCCAGATCCTTCACCATCATGCCGAAGGTGTAGCAGTAGGCGTCGTCGTAGTATACGGCATCGTCGGTCTTCTCCACAACTCTGGCTTCCATGGCCTCTATCAGCTTGTCAAGCTCCCCGACGACGGTGGAAAAGTTATCGTCCGCCACCTTCATCACCGTTTTCAGATTCACGGTATTGTCGTTATTGACCACGGTAGAGCGCAGGTTGTAAACAAACATGGTGGACATTCCCAAAAGCAGAACGCTCTCGATGGAATCGATATAGCCCTCCCGCATCTCAAAGGTCTGGGTGTCAAAGTTCGCGTTCCGGGACGTAAGCCTGATATAGGTGTTCAACGGATTGGTGTCCCCTGTGGACTTCAGCATGGCGCAGACATTGCTGTAATATTTCTGCAGGGTATTGTAGGTGTCGTAATAGTTGCGGAACTCCATGGCAATGTTCCTGTCCGGGCTGTACTCCGCCGCAAACACTGCCTGGGAGATCTCCTTCATCTTCTTCAGCTTCTCCACCTTTACGCTGTCGCTGTCATCCTCCCCGATCTCTATCGGGTCATACCCAAGCAGCTTCAGCTTCTCCGGCCGGTAAAACCACTGCAGCTTCTGAACGTAGGTGTTCAGCATGGCAAGCTGCACGTTGAAATCGTTGACCCGCTGCCATAAAAGCTGTTCCTCTATCTCGTTGATGGTCTGATTGTTGATGGCAAGCTGCTCAAAGATCACATCCAGATTTCTGTTGATCTGCTGATTGATCTCCATCACCTGCTGCGCCGCGGTCTTCACCGCGCCGCTCATCTCCAGCGCAACGGTCACCACCGCGAAGCCGATGCCTGCCCACATAAGGCCGCTGCCCGCCAAGTTCAGGCCTCTTGCCAGAGCCGGAAAGGTTTCGGGTCTAATGATGCCGCCCATTCTGCCCATGGTCTCCTGAGAGTAGCAGCGGGCGTATTCCGCCGGTTCGTCCGCAGGGTCTCCCCATGGATTGATCATGGTTCCGGCAGCAAGGATCACCGTGCCGTCATAGTCAAATTTTTCTTTTGTCTGCCCGTTGGCGGGAACCGTCAGGGTCAGGAGCGCCGTGGCGTCGTCCTGTCTCTCCAGAGAAACGCCCTTTGCGTCTGAAAGCCCGCCGTCAAAGGTCACCTGACTGATATCCAGCTTTTCCGCGAAGGTACCAGCCTGAGCGATCAGCTGAAGCTGGAGCTTCAGATCATCCCCGTCTTCCTCTACATAATCAAAGAACGGATAAAAGCTGGCCGGCGCCAGATTGGATACGGTACGCATGTCGCCCACCTGCACCGTCCTGCCGTTAAGGGCAGCGGCGGCGGTATTTTTATCCGCAATGCCCTCCGCTGTCATGGTGACCAGCGCATGGGTATCGTCCTGCTTCTCCACTTTTGTCACGGTAACTGCAGGCAGTACCTCCGGCTGACGGGCTGCCTCGCCGCCGTTTTCTGTATCACTGTTTTCTTCGGACGCCGCGTCGTCCTTTGCCGCGGCGGTCATTTCATCTTCCGGAAACGTAATGTCCGCCGGGGTCAGAGCGCCGACGTCCTTACCGCCTACAACGGTTATGGGTACGGTGACCTGATCCCCGGATACGGTCATGGCGCTGCTGTCAAAGGTCACCAGACTCTCCCGTACGGGAACCCGCACCGACGCGGGAGAATATTCATTTTCCATGGCAGAAGCGGAAAGGCTGATGATACCGTCCACAGAATAGCCCTGTCCTTCGACAGCCTCTGCTTTTCCTTTCAGCTTCAGGTGCAGCCGGTTGCTCTCTGCCTTGGCCGTCTCCACCTCCATGCCGTCAAATGCGCCGGCAAGGGTGACCTGATCCGCCGTCACCGTCTCGGCAAAAAGGCCGTCCTCCAGTGTCAGCGTCAGCTCCGGCTCTTCGTCAGCAGCCAGCACGCCGTTTTCCTCTACCGCCATCTCCGGCATGGGGTAATCCACCAGCACGGGCGTACTGATCTCTTTTTCCTCGATCTCCAGCGTATAACTGCCCGTCTCCTTTTTGGGAGCATCTTTATCTGTAAAGGAGATCTCCAGACTGCCGTCCTTTTCCTCTACCTTTGTGATCTCACAGGGGATCCTCTCTGTGTATTCCTCCACGTCCGGCGCTTCGCCTTCAGACGGCAGGTCTCCTATGGCCTTTTGATAACTTTCAAAATCCACACTTTTGCTGCCGATAAAGACGTCCTCCGCCTTTACGCCGGAAAGGTCCGTGCCCTCCGCCGTAAGGGTAGTCGTGTAAGACCCCGATCTGTCCCACGTCACGCAGGACGCTTCGATCTGATCGGTTTTTTCACTGTTTGTCTCGGTAGTAACGCCGCTTTCATCATTTGTTTTGCTTTCTTTCGCGCAGCCGCTCAGTAACGATGTCACCATGACTACGGAAAGCGTCAGCGCCACGGCAGAACGCAGTCTTTTTCTCAACTTTGAGCGCATCAGCACCACCCTCTCTTTCTTCTGATATCGGACACAATTATCCAATTTATCCCTTAAATTATAAAATAATCGATGATGATATTCAACATGATGGGTATCCCATTTACGTCATCAGAGCGCCCATTCGCGCCAGTACAGCCCCCATTCATGCCAGTACTGCGCCCTACTGCGCCCCCCTTCACGCCGGCAGGGCGGCCTTTCCTGTCATAAGCGTGCCCTTTTACGCCGGCAGCATGGCCTTTTTACGCCGACAGCGTGACCCTTCGACGGTATCAATATTTTGGAAATAATGGATCTTCATGTCGAAAACATGTATTTTTTTGGAAGTTTCTGACTTGTAAGTCGGAAAGTATTGACTTATTCGATGAGCTTCAGACTGGGGAGCATTGGGAAAAGGCGATCGAGTCTTTTCGCCTGGATTTTGATGTGGATATTTATATAACCGGTTCCAACGCCTGCCTGCTCTCCGCGGAAAGTTCCAGAGATATCTGCAGTTTGGCGGCATGCCGATCCTATCGGAAGCATCGTTTCGCCCAACAGTATCGGCAATGTTTTGTCCAATGAAGGGGATATTCAGACAGGTAAAAACAAAAATATGGCAGGCAAAACGGTAGAGAAATACATTTCCCTGCTGCGCAGCGCGTTTATCATCTACTCTGTCGGGCGATATGACGTGAAGGGCAAGAAGCTTCTGAAAACACTGGAAAAAAACTATTATTCAGGTAACAGAAAGTATGCAGTCGCCGGAAACCCGCGAGCGGGAACTGCGGCCGCTGCGCATAATACCGGACAACTATGAAAAGATCGTATTATCAATGGACAGAAATTATATCACTTCCTACGACGGCATCAAGTCCCTGTACCTGATCGACTGGCTGCTGTGGTGAAAATATGGGTTTCTTTGCGGCGTCCAAACCCAGCAAGATCTTTTTCCCCGCTGCGATGAGGCGGGCAGGCATCCGTACAGTAGTGACAGGCGATGCAGGGGATCTCCGCTTTGCGCTCCAGGCTTTTTTTAGGGGGACTATTTGGAGACCACAGAGAATTTTGAGACGTTTTTTTCTTTGCCGTTTGTGATAACCTGAAACTTATCATCTGCGCGATATACTTTATATTGAAACGGGTTTTGTTCCGCCCACTCCGGGTCTTTTTCCGCACGCTCCAAATACTTATCATATGCCGCTACATATCCGTCGTGCATGACGGCCTCCGCATCCAGCCTTGCCTGTATAGCGTCCGCCATGTTGGAAAAATATCCAAGATGATAATGCACACCCTGAAAAGTGATATTCACCCGGTATTTTCCGTTTTTGGTGAGAAACAACCCGCGAAAACCATTTTTATTTTCCCGTTGGTCGCTGTGAATTCGGTTGAGCCGTTCAATGCAGGTATTGTCCTGATAATGCATATGATCATGCATTTTTGCATCCTGCTCATGCTTGTGACATCCGCAGCTTTGGGTGCGCCCATGCAGCAAGCTTATGGTGCTGATATCCACTTCTTTGCCGCAGTCACACCGGCAATGCCAGAAGGTCTTGCCGGAGCCTCTATTTTCCGCAGGATATAATGCAACAAGCCGCCCGAACCGTTGGCCGGTAATATCCTTTTTATTAGCTGAGCTTGCGTGCCGTCTGCATCCACAGCTGCGGGTATGCCCACTTTTCAAATGAAGCGCGGGAACGGTACATTCTTTTCCACAGCTGCATCGACACACCCAATAGACATGACCTAATTTATTCTTTCCCGCCGATCGCAGCACCGTCAGCTGGCCGAACTGCCGGCCGGTCAGATCCTCCGACTGTTTTTTCGAAGCATACTGCCTGGGAACACAGCCGCAGCTTAATGTATTTCCGCTGATCAATTCAAAGCGCCTGCACAGAATCTCTTTTCCACAGTCGCATCTGCAGATCCATAAGATACAGCCGCCTTTTCGTTGGCCGGAATCGCCTGTTACGATCAGCTTTCCGAAACGCTGCCCGATCAGATCCGTCACCTGTGAACTGTCCGGTTTTGGCACACAGCCACAGTCAGTCACGATTCCGTTTTTTAGGTGGGAACGAATGGCTAAAATCTCGCCGCCGCAGTCGCATTTGCAGTGCCAGAGAATGCTGTGACCGTATCGCTTGCCCGAATCCTCTATAACGGTCAGCTTGCCGTAACGTTCTCCAACCAGATCATTTTTCTTATATACAGTACTCATGCTTTGCTCCTGTGCGTTCCGTGCTATCGGCCAGCTTCATCCTGCGTTCGAATTTGCCGGCAGCGCACCGTCACACGAGCCCGTCCGCCGATGGTGCAGGAAAACAGGGTCAAGTCCCACTCGCTGCTTTTCATTTCTTCCACGGCTGTAGGCGCAAGCGTTTCCACGGCCGCCACCTCATACGAAAACACATTGCCGGCCATATCGGTAAAAAGTACGTTGTCTCCCGGAGAAAGATTTTTTAACCTCCCGAAATGGGAAGTATAGTTGTGCCACAGATGACAAAGCCGGGGAGATAGGCCGTCCCAACATACCGACAAGGGGCGATCTTCATTCGTTTATAGTCCCAGGTATTCATGACCGGCAGTTCCAATTCCAACGTCGGAATCGTCACCTTCCCAATATACAAATACCCGTCGATTTCCTCGGTCGGCATTTCCATATATGGATTCAGAATATAATCCGGCGTTACGCCTGCGGCGGGTGGTTCCGGAACGGGGAGAACATCTGCAATTTCACTCACTGATTGCTCCGCCCGGTGATCGTCCCAAAGATTATAGCCGCCCAAGGATAGGGCGGCTAAAATGAAGAGGCACCCGATGCTGATGAGCACTGCCGCGCCCCTGAGCCTACGCATCCGGGCCGTCCTTTTCCCGCAGCATCAGGAAAATTCCTGAGAAGAGCGCGATCACACCGATCCCGCCCAGCACCGGTACAGGCCACCAGAGCAGTCCGGTCTGCGGTAAAATCGTTTCGCCCGGAGTGCCTGACGTGTCTGACACGCTCGGCATGCCAGACGAAGCCGGCGTGCCAGACGAAGTTGGCGGAGGATTGTCGTTCGTATTGGTATTGGTTACGGTAAAGGTAATATCTTGTTGCGTAATCGTCACCGTATAATCGTCCGGCACCTGCTTTTCGGCAAGTTGCCAGTCGTGGGCGGCGTCCAGGTCTTCCCATGTGTAAGACCAGTTATTCGCTGCATCCAACACCTGTTCATCATATATTTTTCCATCACAGAGAAGCTGCACTGTAATATTCTGTGGACGTTTTTCTTCGTTTCCCTCGTCCTTCCATATTTTCAGAGCACGACGGGTAACCGTATCCTCTGTGATCTTGCGGGCTTCAAACTTCGGCTCAGTTTCCACCTCATAATCTTTTTCGCCGCTTGTTGTCGTATAGGGTACAGTCACAAGCATCGGTTGTGTGAATAACCGTTGTTCACCTGATTCCGCGGGGCTGCCGACCAGCAGATACAGTCCATTTGAAAGTCCTTCAAAACTGAGTTTTCCATCTTCATTCGTTACACCAGAGGTAAAGGGCACAATTTCATCTCTTTCAGCATAAGCCGTCAGGGTGGAAGCGATCGTTTTCCATTCTTCGCTGTCTGCATCATCGGCCATTTTCACAGCATAATCCGAAAATGAGTCTATAAGTGCATATCCGCTGCCGTCCCATTCTGCCGCCTTGTAAATTTTAAACGCCGCACCGACCACAGGCTGGTTTTGATGCTGAAACAAAACGGTGATCGAGCCTGTTTCGGCGGCAAAGACCGGCATTGTGGCTGAAAGCAAGAACAATATACATAATACAATCGACAAAATGCGTTTTCTCATGACTGAATTTCCTCCTCGTGGCGTTCCGCATTCGGTTGTTTTTTCTTCCTTTTACGGATCAAAATGACAATAATAACGATTCCCACAAGCAAAATCACCGGCAGGAATATAAACCACTGATTCCATTTGGATGTCACGATCTGCTTGACAGACTTGCTTTCCTGCGTTGCTTCAGCCGGCGTTTCAATGCGGCGGCCGGTGACAACAAGGCGGTGGGTGTTGATGCCATAGGGCGTGCAGGTCATCAGCGTGCAAAGCTCCTGCCCCTGCTCGATCTGCAGGTTTTTCAACTCATCGGGCACCACCCGTTCCATTCGTTCCACCTGATATGTCAACGTCTCCCGCAGAATATGGAGAGTAAAAGTATCGCCAACCTTAAGCTGATCGAGATCAGTAAACAACCGTGCCGATGGCAGCCCGCTGTGACCGGAAAGCACCGTATGCACACTCTCACCGATAACCGGCAGACTAGACGCTTCCAGATGCCCCGCGTCGGTTTGCATCACCTTTTCCTCCGTGCCGTGATAAATCGCCAGATAAATTTTCGATTTAGGCACCTCAATGTATCCCATCATGCCGGAACCGTCGAGATTCAAAAGGCTTTCATATTCTTTTCGCTCCTCGGCGGTCAATGCGCCGATATACGGATCGGATTGGAATAGCCGATCATTGTAATCCTGCGCTGCCTGGAGCATTTTCTCATACTTGCTGTCATCCAGCGTTAACAGTTGTCTTTGATATTCACCAATAACTTTATTGTTGACGGCGTCGTTGATTATATCTGCCACCGTGGGATACAACACCAGCGCGATCCCCAACAGCAGGATCAGTGTCGCGACAATATCGGACACAGCTTGTGATGCTTTCTTTTCCGGTTTTTCTTTCTGCTTTTTCATAGCAATTTCTTATTTCCGCCGCTTTTTTCGTACAACTACCACGATAACAGCGACAAGAAAAGCGGACAGACCGATGATTGCCACCCAAAGAACAGGCGGTATGGGTGCCGGAATAGTTTCAATCGGCTGATTCTTCACATTGGACTGCTGTTCCGGTGCTGTTTCGATACGCACGCCCGTCACAAGCAAACGATGGGAATTGATCCCATAGGGCGTGCAGGTCATCAGGGTGCAAAGATCGCGCTGTGGGACGATCTCCTGCTTTTCCGCTTCTTCCGGCAAAAGAACGACCATGGACTCCACCTGATAGGTCAGCACTTCGCCCAAAATGTGCAACTCAAAGATATCGCCCTCTTTGAGCCTGTCGATGTTGCTGAACAGCTTAGAGGAAGGCAGCCCTGTATGCCCGGACAAGATCGCGTGGGTTCCCATTCCGCCCACCGGCAAAGAAGAACCCTCAATGTGACCAATTCCGGACTGCAATACGCTTTCGTCGGTGCCGTGGTAGACGGGCAGATAAATTTCGATCTTTTCGACCTCGATATATCCCATCATGCCGCTTCCGGATGGATCGAGCAGGGATTCGTATGCTGCTCGCTGTTCGGTGTTCAGTCCGCCGATGCGGGTGGAGCGTTCCAGTAGTTCTGAATTGTATTCGTGCGCCGCCGTGAGCATTTCCTGCCGTGCAGTATCATCCAGTTTCAGTACCTCTCGCTGATAGTCTTCAATTATTTTTTTATAATCCAGCGAGTTGATATAATCTGCTACTGTCGGATACAGCAGCAGGGAAAGTCCTATGAGCAGGGCGAGCGTCACAAGGATCGCGGAAACCAAACTGTGACTGTTTTGCTCTTTTTCCGTTTGCTTCATAAGGCGCTCCCTGCCGCCGTATCCGGAAGAGAAACTCCTCTCCCGGGAAACGACGGATCATATTAATTGTTTTGCTTATGCGTTTTCTTAGGTCCTTTTACGCTTTTTGGAGACAGTTACCAGGTAGATGACCGCTCCAGAGATCAGCGCCACACCGAGTACATATATGATCAGCGTGCCGGTGCCGCCGGTAAACGGCAGGAAGGGTGCCTTCTGGTTGACGATAGTATCCGGAAGCATGCCGCTTCGGAAGTGAGCAATCATGTTATCAGAGGTTTCGCCATCGGGTAATTCTTCAGCCGGGTCATAGCTGTCCTTGTAGGTCACGGTTTCCTCATCGTGGGTATAGGTGACTTTTTCCAACTCGCCGCTGTCCTTGTTGATGTCGGCCTCAATTTTGATGTCAAAATCCTCTTCCGGGGTATTGTAGCCATCGGGCACAATTACCTCTTCGAGTTCATAACTGCCCTCGTCAAGGCCGGTGATATCGGGAATTTTACCGTCCTTATCAGATTTGAGCAGATATGCTTTCAGCGCATCTTCTGCATTTTTCAGCGCCACAGCTGCGTCGCCGCCTTCATCACGGTCGGCATTCGAAGCACTGTCATAGTTATTTTTCGCATTGTGGTAGGTTTCGATCAGTTTTGTGACGGCATCCGTAGTCGGCTCACTTGTCGCGCTCGTCCAGCCGGTCAGTTTTCCACCTTCAAAAATGCCGTAATCACTGCCTTTTTTCAGCAAGAATCCCGCGCCTTCCAGCGGCTTATTGTCACTGCCGATCTTGTTGAGTTCAAGACCGAAAGCATAGACATAAACTTTTTCTTCTTTGGTTTTGCCGGTACCGTCCTCATGAGGGTCATTGGAGTATTCCAGATAAACGTTATTCGGGTTGCCTGTTGACCCGATCACGGCGTTTTCGTTGACCTGTGCATAATAGGTGACAACAAAGACCGAATTGGCAGTCAAATCAGGTGCCGTCAGTTTCATAAGGTCTGCAAATGCAACTTCGAGACTGCAATCGATAGTACTGTCGGCTGCGGTAGTGACGGTATATTCTGATGCATTCA
The DNA here is from genome assembly GCA_947623905.1 of uncultured Lachnospiraceae bacterium. Classification (GTDB taxonomy): domain Bacteria; phylum Bacillota; class Clostridia; order Lachnospirales; family Lachnospiraceae; genus CANQHX01. The sequence goes on along the minus strand of CANQHX010000024.1, from coordinate 10,186 downwards.
CTACCGTTCCACCGTTCAAAGAGGTGTCTTTCTTCATCGCATCCGAACTTTCATAAACACGAACAACCACCTCATGGCCGGTATCGTTCACATAGGTCAGTCCTGCGCTCAGGGTATCGTGGAAGGTATATTCGTAACTGTCAAAATCCGCAAAGTTTTTGGGAAGGGTGCCGATCAGCTTAAACTGCACATAATCGCTCACGCCCGCGACGTCGCCCTCGGTGGTATCGTTGTCGCCGTCGACGATCTCTTTGTCAACCTGCGGAATAGAGGCTTTCAAATCAATATCCTGAGTACCCATGACAGCAACGATGTACTCCGAAACGACATCGGAGTCTGCGGGGTCATTTTTATCCTGGAAGATATAATAGCCGGTGCCGGTGCTGTTCAGATCATAGGTCAGGGTCTGGTTTTCGCCCGCTCCTTGAAGCGAACCGGTCAGGCTAAGATCTTTGAGTCCTCCTTTTTTCATGACAAAATCAGCAAATCCCTGCATAAAGGCGTTGTCGTTATGATTTGCCAGCACCTCTGCCAGCCCGGCGGCCGTCGTCACATCCGCAAACGGATTCGCATCCTTGCCCGCCCAGGCGTTGTTTTCTATAAAGCTCTCGTCTTTCAAAGCTGCCAGAAGCGCAGTGCCATTGTCGATCACACTTGAGCCCCAAGCGATGTCGGCCAGCGTCCAGTTGTTCCACTGGCTGGCGTCCCAATCAGCATCCTTGATCTCGGTAGTTTCCTGATGTGGCGTGCCCTTAAACAGCTGATAGACGCCAAACTGCGTGGCTTCCATCTCAGGCAGGCCCGCATTGTTGTGGATAGTGATCTTCAGGTTTTCGGTGTTGGGGACAGCGTTTGCCGCGAATGCAGGCACGGCGACGGTCAACGCCAGCAGGAATACCAGCGCGCAGGCAAGTAACCTGTTGATTTTTCGATTTGCAGTTCTCATTTTCGTGTATTCCTCCATTTCTTAATTTGATGTTTTCTGTTCTTCCGACGGCACGCTGTATAGATAAGTGCCCCCCCCCGGAAAAACTGATCTATTTCAAACACGCTTTTGTTGCGTCATCCCACGGAGGATTGACGCATGGTGTTAGATCAACATTGTGTTATCGTATCCTACCAATGGCAAAGTCGAAAAATAAACTATTTTCATTTTCTTAACCTCCGATCTGAGCGATCCTGCAACGTTTGTGCATCTTGAATACGATCAATGTTGTCGCTAATCCAATCAGCAAAACACCGATTAGTATGATTCCGCCGACTCCGTTTCCGCCGACAAACGGTAAGAACGGGGTCTTTTCATTGACAAAAAGCAGGTAGACGTTTGCAGAGGCCGAAACCGTGCCCGATACGCTGTCGCCATCGCGGAGCAGATAATTGCCCCCGCTGTCAGGCCGATCGTCCGGATTATCCGCTACATGCTGGAGATTGTAACCGCTTACTTTGGTCTCCTCCACTATGTAGTCCGTATCCACCGGGATGTTTTCAATCAAGAGTTTTTCGCCTGCTTGAAGCGAAAAATTCGCTTTTATACTGCCGTTCACATCCGCAATGCTCCAATCAAGCGTAAAGTCGTCTTCCTCTGTGCCATCCGCTATGTATTTCACAGCCTTGACGTTCTCAGAGTTCAACTTCATCCCGGCTTCAGGAGTCAAGATAACAGTAAAATTAAATTCCAGTTCGGCTTCCGGAGCATCGTCTTTCACTTTTTTCTGCACCGTAAGTTCACCGGTTTCCTGGCGGTTAATAAAGTCCGCGCGGTTGAGCGTCGTACTCGGGTCGATCTCCTTCGGATCCTCGTTGGAGCGTTCAATCATGCCGGTTTGGGTGTAACCGTCTACGACGCCCTCGCCCGGAACGACAGGATATTTCTCGTTGGGAGTCTCAGTGACAGTATATTTCGTCCCCTCGATCAAACCGTAAAACACCACCGCCTCGTTTTCTTTTAGCTCGATGGTATAGGTGCGCGCCGAGCCTTCAGAGCCTTCATCCGGCTTGATTGGAATTAGACGCTCGGGATCACCTGTAAGATACGGCTCGTATTCGTGCAGTTTTGGTGCGGTTTCCGGCATTTTGTAGGATTCACCACTTGTTGCATCCGTCCAGGTTTCGCTGCTTGTCCATGCTTCTTTATTGCCCTTCCAATAGTGCAGCGTGTCGTCCACATCTGTTATTGCGGCGTTCTCGGGCGGTTCAAAAGTGAGTTTAAATGTAAATTTCTGATCCGGCGGAGTAGAAATTGCATTTCCGTCGCTATCTACCACCTCTTTTGTCAGCACAAACAACTCGGGTACGATGGTGTTAGTATAGTGTACCTGCTCCGTGGCAAGGCCGATGTCACCAAACACGGAGTATATGCCGCCTTTGGTGTATGTTTCGCCTTCATGAATGATACTCGTGCCGCTCTGCTGTACATGGGTTATTTCTTTCAGCGTATAGGACTGCTCGATCTGCTCGTTGGTCAGCTTTTCGGTATAACGGTATACGATCTCGTTGCCAAGTCCTGTCAAAAGCAGACCCTCACCGCTCTTGAGCGTATATTCCGCCGTGTTCTTTGCCACGTCGGCCGCCGTTGTATTTTCGTTTTCGATGTTGAACAGGTCGGAGGAGGCATCCTTCGGGATGTTCTGATCGTAAACATCCTCGCCTGTCAGTTCATATTCCGACAGCTCGCCGCAGGTCGCAAAGGTCTCATTCGTATCCTTGAGGTGCCCGGCCAGTTCAGACTTATAGCCAAAATAGAGCGGCGTCGTCATGTACTGGGTGCGGCTGCTGAACGGAGAATATATCGTCGACTCTATGCCGCCCGTGAGGTTGGGGATGACCGTGACAAGCACGAACTTTTCAAGTTGTATATGATCGTTCCATCCGTCATGGTTTGTGTTGTGATCCCAGCGGTTCCCGCTGTCTGTGCCGTCCTCGGGGTTTTCGGCGTTGTAGACCTGGCTATACGGTATAAGCTCCGCCTGATTCGTCCAGTATTCCCGGCTGCCGGCGGGTCTGTCACCGGTGGCTTCCGCAAACGTCTGGTTATCGTTGTGCGCCATGCCGCTCACGTCCATACCCTCCGGGTAATAAGCGGTGGTACCGGCGCCATCAATTTTTTCGGTAGTGTCTTCGGATCCCTCATAGCCGTCGTAGCTGGAACCAAAGAGGTGATAAGTTAAATCGCCCTCGCTGCTCGGCAGATAGATATAATAAAAATGCTCGGTTGAGTCGTTGCAGGGGTCCTCACTCGCCGCACCGGTCGCGTCGGCGTAATAATAACCGATTGAGCCGTCTTCCTTCACGGCCTCAACGATCTGCCGCGGCTTCGACGTATCGCCATTTGCGCAGCAGAACAATGCTCGGCTGCCATTGTCGTCTACGAGCAGCGACGAGTTGTCGGTCAGGATATCGAGCGACTCGACCCTCTTCTGCCACGAATTGGAGAGCGGGTTCCAGATCACCCGCTGAGCCAGCCGTTCGCCGATCAGACCCTGAACATAGACCTGATAATCAAAGGTTTCGTTTTGCTGGTTTTCCTTCAGGGCAAAGCCGTTCGGTGCAACGAGCGTTTTTGTGACCATCAGGGTGGCGTTTGCGATCTCCATGCGTCCGTTGTTGCCGAGGTAGTTATTGATGACCAGGCCATTTCCGGCGGTGGAGGTTTCCGACAGGGTGGGAATGTAGTAGTTGTTTGCGGTGCGAGTCACATTTCCCTGATAAATTTGCGGGTTGTCCTCTTCAAACTCGGGGCCGGATCCGTTTTCGATTTCTGTTTGGGTCAGCTTGGCCTGCATATTGTTGAACATATCGCCTACCCGGATGCCGCCCGTGCGGGCTGCAACCGACCAGTCGAAGAGCTCGTCAAACTTTGCCTGCTGCGCTGTTGGATCGTATGATAATTCCTTGATCTGATCGATGAGCGCCTTCATGTTGGGATCTTGCTGCACGCTTTCCCAGTAAGCGCAGTCCAGTTCAAGACAGGATTGTCCGTCCGCATTCGGCTCGACATTCAGGTGGCATGTATTTTGCAGATATTCCAACAGCTCGTTGCCTTTCAATGTCAGCTTTTCCAGGGTCGGGCGGCCCCGGGTGTCGTCGCCGGTATCGGTGCGGGAATTATATTCGATTTCCAAGTTGCAGTTGCCGTTGATATCGGTCCAACAGAGCATATCTCCGTTGCCGATGTTTTGGGAATGCAGCCCGGAGCCAAAGGCGGAGCCCTTCCGGGCGATCATCCGGTTGACCTTGCGCACCGCATGAGTACCGGGGGCAGGTTCGCCTTGAATGTCAGTGCCTTCACCCTCCAAAGGCAGATAATATTCGATGCACAGGAAGAAATAATCGTCCGAGGAGAAGGAACGCGCACCCGATGCGTAATTGTCACCCTCAGAGTCTACATTCTTTAACTGGTCTTCAAGATAGGTGATCACCGCATCGGTAATATTTTCCGGCAGCGGATATGTATATCCCTTGGCGTCCTTAATGTAGCGAATGCCATTTGTATCCGGTGTGACCGTATTCAGCGCTTCTTTGAATGCTTCTTCATTCTCGTAGGTGCCGATGAAATCGCCGCCGACCCAACTTGCGGCCGACTGGGCGGTACCATTCACCGTCTCCCAGGTGGTGCTGCCGTTTCCGGCACCGTTAGCCTCCCAGTTTTCGCCTTCCGTTCTGTCCACCGGGGTGACATCGCCGTCATCGTTCGCTACACGATAGGCGTGAGCAATGAGGGGCAGAGGCTTCTGGAAGAGATAATAGCGGTTTTCCACATTTGGCGAGAAGGAAACCGCCACATCGCCCCGGGTGTGGTAGGGCTCGTCATCATCACTGGCGTACCCGGTATAGGGGGTGTTGGAATACCAGTTGGAAATAAAGGAGATGTTGCCGGTGGTGGGGTCGCTGTGGGTAGCGATATATTCACCCGAGATCTTGGACACGTCCACGCCGGTCTGATTGCCGTCTGAATCCCGCTGGATAAGATCCTCCGTCAGTCCCACCGCGTAAAAAAGGCGGAAAGGAGTGGATTGTTCCTTCTCCTCCAGGTTGTCCTTGTAGGAAATAGGGCCGTCCAGGCCGAGGGTTATCTCAGCAAGCTGGGCGGGCACCGCCGATACGGGAATATTGACGTACAGCGAATCGTCGTATCCGCTTTCCTCCTCCGGCGTAATGGAGCCCGTTTGATCTACAAAGTCGCCGGTGTGTTCCGCCCAAACGCGAATATCCGACAACCGATACACACCGGGGAAACTGCTGTATTTGTCCATGCCGACGGGATAGGATCCATTATCATCGAAATATTTGTTCCATTCTTCCTGCAGGCTCTCGGGAACCGTACCGAAGATCGGATTGCGGCGCAGTTTATTGCGATCCTGCTGGGAGTCGGCAAAACGGTAGCAGGTGTAAACGGATTGCTTGATCTGCTCCGGAATGTCGGTCGGCTTCATATCATCGGTGATTTCGGAAATGGGCACAAAATCCGCCAACGTCTTATAGCTGAACCGCAGGACCCAGCCCTCTGCCCACGCCTGCTCCGCAGTCGTACAGCCGCTGGGCAGACCGTTTTCCCCGTAGCTGTATTCCGCAGTTTCCGGGTCACCTTTGTACCAGCCGGTCTCCAACGGAGCCTCATCCGGATTGGCATCCGGATCGGGATAGTTCTTCTTCTCCTTGTTTTCGTACATATAGGTGTGATTCCACTGATAATCGTACACACCGGCGCGAACCATGCCGTGCATCTCACCGAATAGCAGCATGGACATATCAAAGGTGTTTTGTTCCGATCCAGTCACCACACCGCCGCTGCCGTCTTTGTCCCCCACTGTGATGGCTCCATGTTTGAGCTCCATGTATTCGCCCAACGGGTCCTGATAGGTGATGGAGTCGCTCACACCGGCGTCATTTCTGCCAGCCAGCGGGACAAAGATCTGACCCAGTAATTGCTCAATGATCGTTCCGAACACTGTGTCAAGTCCTTGAAATCCCGTATTGAAGAAGTTTCCGTGCGGAACGTAATTGATGTTTTTCGCAATTTTCTCTGGAGTAATCTCTTTGCTCCAAGATTCCCCGATATAAGCGCCGGTCTCGGTACTTTTATCTGCGCTGATCTGTATCGTGATAGCTGTGGTCGTACTATCGGCGCTGGTTGTTTTACTGTTAAACGTGGCATCCGCTTTGCCGGCAAGCCAGTCCTTATACAGCTCATACGCCGTGTCGATAAATTCCGCTGAAGTGTTGCTATTATTTAATGTGCTGCTGTCGAAGATTTCTTTGTCCTCAACATCCACAAAACAATCTTCCGGGTTCAAGATAGCGTCGATGGCTGATGTAAGCAGCGGATCTGTGATACTATCGTAAGGGGTGGTGTCACTTGCATAAACCGAGAAGCAGGAGAGCGTCGCTGTCTCCCCGTTGATATCCTTCACGCCGCTGCTCGCATAGCAGGCGTCCACGGCGGATTTATAGTATGCCGCAGTCATCAAAGTCTGAAAAATAACGGGGGATATGTCTCCGTGACCCGTCAGCTGACTGGCGTTATAAGCATCGCTGTTATTTATGAGGAGGCTGTTGTATGCCAGGTCATAATTCCAGTTGACATTGTTCCAGTTGCTGATTTTGGTTTTCCAAGTGTCAGGAGAAGAGGGTTCGGCGCTCGGCTGGATCCATGCGAGATCGCTTGCCTGCCCGTCGGTCAGATGGATCATTGCCGGGATCCGCTGGCACACCTCACCGCTGCTGGTCGTCCATGTTAATTCCTCATTACCGGTGATAAATTGATCCATCGCAGCGGCAAACCCCGCCTGCGGATTGGTGATATGCCCCACATGAAGGGGATCTTCTTTCTTTGTAGCGTCACCGGATGTTTGTCCGCCTGTACCGGCGTAACCGTTATTCCCACTAGCCGACTTACTGTGCGTGTCATTACTCGACGGTCCGGCATTGTCCGCATAGTAGGTAAGCGGATTGCCTTTTTCATCCTGCACGTTTGCGGTCAGCAGGAAATGGAGGCCCTGTGGATTGCTGGTTGTTCCGTAAAAGTCCAAATATTCCGCTTGAAGATAGTCAGTTGTTCCGGCGGCGTGTGTATAATGCCCCAACGGAACCAGTACGGCGGCCGTCGCTCCGTAGACGGCTATTCCGAACCTGGATTTCGGACTGAGAGTCATTAGTTGGTCGATGGTTTTATTCAGCTCGCTTACCAGCTGGCTGATGGGCGTTGTATCAAATTGTTCTTCTGTCGCAACATCTTTCTCTATTGAGATTTGACCCATGGATCCGGAGATATCGATCACGAACATGACGTCCATCGGAGAGGCTTCTTTGACCACCTGAGAACTCGCCAGAGCGGAGAATGCGATTCCAAAATCCGAGTTGAGGTTTACACTGCCGTCATAGCCATCGGTTTTCATATCAAGGTTGATCGGTGTGCCGTTTGCAAAAACGCTCTTATCTGTCCACACACGTCCGGCATAACGGCTGCCCCATTCGTTCGACAGCAGCTTGCCTATGTAGGTATCAGTGGTATCACCATCGGCAATCCGGTTAATCACATTTTCGGTCATTTCTGCGGCGACCGCAGGCGACAACTCCCAACCGCCGAAATTACACAGCATGGCTGCTATCATGCACAAGCACAGCAGCAAAGAAATAATTCTTCTCAATGCATTGCCGAAAGACATGGAGCGACCGGTTTTGGTCCGATCGTAATGTCTTCCCATCGGTTTTGCGGCAATTTTTTTTGAACCCATTCTTTTCATGAAAATATCCTCCCTGTGCGCAAAGGGACAAAAAACATTGTTTCGATTGCGTGCAATTTCAATTTTTTCGTATTTTTTTCAAAAGAAGTGGAATAATGATAATGGATCATATTCGACTCGTTTCATTTGTCCTCTGTTTCCCCGGCCGCAGCCGCTTTTGCAAAGTTCCAGATTCTGAACATGAACTTTTCGCAGAGTTCCTAATTCTACGAAATAAAAAAGTAAGAAGCCATAATCCTTACGGATTATGGCTTCTTTGATTATTTATTGTCGTTTTTCTGACGGCTTATTTGTTGCGTGTATTCTCTAGAGATGCGTTAATAACTTAAGAATGATCTAACTTAGATGTGTAAATTGTTCTGTTTTGATCTCCAAAGGATATCCAGGATCTTTCCCTTTTCAACACAATTTTTTTGAGATAGTTTGCCTTGCATAAATTCGTTTAATTCTTTTATTTTTCTTTTGGTTTGTTTTTTACGTCACAGGCAAAGAAAATCCTGTGCTTCAAGCCTCCGAGATTAAAAGCGACCGATAGAGATCCATACCGTTCGCTTCCCTGCATAAACTATCAATACGCTTAAAGCCGCTTCCAAACTGTTCAATGGACTTGTTCAAATACATAACTTTAGAAATCACTGTATTTCTTATAGAAGACTGGATATCCCGATTGTTCCAGTCTGCGTAATTGATCTGAAGCTGGACGAAATCCACCTCCGGGTGCCTTGTCGCTCTTTTCGTCGTGGCACATCAAAAAGGCGTTGAACTTGGTGGCGAGGGTATAAGAATCCCACGGGTAGCGGTCAACAAGCGCTTTTTTGAGCAGTCTCATCAAACCAAAACCCAGTTTGGACGTTTCTTTTCCAAAATAAGCTGACATTGCATTTTCCTCTTTGTTAATATTATACCGCTTACATTCTTTATCCTCCACATCATTTTTACTGCAAAAGAGGTTTACGCCACACTCTGTGCGGAAATGTGGCGTAACTGTACACGGGTTGTTTTTTACACACAAATGGTGTATTATAAAGGAGCTGACGGAAAGAAAATTTTTTTCTGAAATATAAATTTTTCCGGTTATTTTAATTCTACTATATTTGTTGAAGTGAGGTCTATATGTTTGACGCGAAATTAAAAGAAGACATCTATCGCAGAGCAAAAGAACTGGGCGCGGAACTTATCCGAAGTTGCTCAGCCGACAGTTGGCGTCTGGAGCCGATCCAGAGCCCGGAGTTCTGGCCGGAGAATATTTGGCCTTGGGCCAGGAGCATCATTGTGCTGGCTATTCCACTATTTTTTCCCATGGCAAGCACTGCTCCATCAATGCTTTACCAGGAGCAGTATGACACCAGCAACCGGATCATGGACGACATGGCATACCGGCTTGCCCAATACATCATGTCGGAGAAAAAATACCGGGCATTTTTCTTCCCGCGGGACTGCTATGACAATATTGAGGTGCTGCTGAAAAAACCTGCGGCGGCCTTTTCCCATGTACTGGCAGGGTATTATGCCGGGATGGGCACAATCGGTGATAGTCACAATCTGATCACAAAGGAATACGGGCCCCGCGTCCGGATCGTGTCCGTCATCACCGATGCGCCGATCGAGCCGGACCCGAAGTGCGAGAAAGAGCTCTGCATCCATTGCAGAAAGTGCCTGGAGGTGTGTCCTGTAGGCTGTTTTTCGGAGAACGGCCCCGGACCCTATATCATGCACAAGGACAAATGTACGCAATACCATATTGATCTGGTGAAACAGCACCACTGGCCGTGCGGCTATTGTGCCACATTCTGCCCTGTTGGAGAGGATATGAAGCAGTATCGCAGCGTTAAAGCCGTGACGGAGAAGGGAAAAGAACACTGCCAGTATTACGGCTCCTGAACGGCGGCATTCATACCAACCGGCACGATCTATAAGCAATTCAGCTTTCTGTATCCGGATCGTGATGCCTTATTTCGCGATAGTGAATACCGCCGTGATATTGCCGTTTCCCAGCGCATCTTCCCAGCCGGTCAGGTCGTCGATATGACCGAGTCTTGTGTAGCTCCATGAATTGGAGCCGTAAAACATCACGATATTGTTGCCGTTGTATAAAACAATGTCGCCGGGGGCGGTTGTCGTCTGCCGGTTGTCCGCAGTAAGGCTTTTTCCCAAAGAACCGACCTTCTCAAACCCGGAGTAATCGCTCATGTCAATGGATACCGGGCCCTGCCGCATCATTTCAACCAATTCACTTACTGCGGCATTATTCTCCAGCGTCGCGGTAAAAGACCACTCCCCGATCTGAACATTCATTTTCACTGCTGCATCAGGCTCCTTTTTGACGGGATCATAGTCTGCGTACTTTGTATAGATTTCCTTCTTTTTCTCTCCGGCAGTTCCTCCCACATCTCCACTACCATTTTCTGCAGTTTCTCCCGGTCATCCAAAATGGTACACGGCAG
>CANQHX010000023.1 GCA_947623905.1 uncultured Lachnospiraceae bacterium | reverse complement strand
GTTCAGCACTGCCTGAGCAGCCTCCTGTGCCGCCCTGCCCTCCTCACTGAGCGCGATGGCAGAAACTGCGGCGCAATCCAGCACGGTCCCTTCCGCGCCGAAATTGCCATTCTCGTTAAACTTGATGGTCACCTTGCCCAGATTGGTGTTCTGCGTGCCTGTCTGGATAATGGGAATGGTCATGTAGGTATCATTCTCCACCGTATGGCTGTGGCCGTCGATGACAGCCGCGATCATGGAAAGCTCCTCCAGGTCCAGCCCTTCCAGAAGCCCCTTTGCGGTCACGTCCGAAGCCATCTCATTGTCCCCCAGGTGGGTCACCAGGATGATGGCGTCCACCTGATCCTTTATCTTTGCGATCTCCGCCTTTGTGCTGGCGATCTCATTTTCAAATGTGATCCCCTGCAGCTTGTCGGGATTTGTGGATGTAGCCGTGGAAGCGGTGGTGATGCCGATAACGCCGATCTTAAACCCGGCTCTCTCTATAATAGCGGACGGGGCCAGCAGGGCCTCCCCGTTCCGTTTTACATTGGCTGACAGGATAGGGAACTGCGCGGCAGCCGCGTTCTGCAGCAGCACATCTGCGCCGTAATCAAACTCATGGTTGCCTACCGCCATGGCGTCATAGCCCGCGGCGTTCATCACGTCGATCACATGCGCGCCGCTTCCCACTGTGGCGAAGCTGGCTCCCTGGGTGGCATCGCCGCCGTCCAGCAGTATGGCGTTTTCCGTGGAGGCCTTGACGCCTGCTACGAGGGGAAGGCCGATGATGCCGTCTCCGCCTTCCACCACGCCGTGAATATCATTGGTAGAATATACAGTGATGGTGGCCGGGTCCCGCTTTTCGGGAGGAGCAGGTTCCTCCCCCTCCACTGGAAATCTGTCAACAACCCCTACTACCTTCTTAAGCACAAGCAGGGCGTCTGTCACCATGATCTTTCCGTCTCCGTCCACATCAGCCAGTGTCTGCTGCTGAGGATCCAGCTCGATGGTCCCTACCACAGATTTCAGGATGGTCAGAGCGTCCAGCACATTCACCTTTCCGCTCAGATCCGCGTCGCCGTACTGATAGGGCACCCAGCGGCCGTAGAGACCCAGATAATCCGTTTCGGGAACAAGGCCTGCTGCCTCATCCCATTTTTCTGTCATCTCCTCGTCTATGTACCAGCCGTCCAGCCAGCAGCCATCCTTGGAAATCTGGCAGTCGGGAAGGGTCTTCCCCGTATTCACATACTGCTGGTTCACCCCCTGGCCATCGGCGATCCACTGTACAGATACGACACGGAGTTCCGGCTGAGAGGTCAGCACGGGCCACGCGTCGCGCTCCAGCTCCAGCTGCCCGTCTTCGCCGTATTCATCCTCCAGCCTCTGCCCCCATACAAGCTGCTGGGGATCCTGGATGCCGTACTGGAGCATCCATGCCACCTGGCCGTTATAGAAAGCGTCAAAATCCATGGCAAAGGCGCCGCTTATACTATCCTCGTCAAATACGCCCCGGTCAGCAGACACATCCAGATAGAAGCAATTGGACACCGCGGCCACACTGCCTGAGGAGCCGGATGCACCGCCCAGGATAGCACCTGTGGTCCCGGTCTGCCCCATATGTTCATTTGCGGTTACCTGACCCACGTTATAACAGTTGGCGATCTGTACCGTGCCATATTCCACGCCGTTATACATAGTCTGGGCGGAGCCTGCGATACCGCCTGCGCAGCCCCATGTGACCGAAACAGCGCCCGCATTCCGGCAGGAATCCACAAGCGTGGTATCGTTGGCGTCAATGTATCCCACGATACCTCCGGCAAAACCGCCGGCAGTAACGGAACCTGTGTTAGAGCTTCTCTCAATGGCGCCGTTGATCTGCATGCCGGCCACGCCGCCCACATAATTGGTCCCGCTGACGCTGCCGTTATTCTCACAGTCCAGCACAACGGCGGAAACCTCCGTGACCGCCTGATTGGTGCCGGTGATGCCGCCTACGGCGCTCACACCACTCTGTACGCTGATAGTCCCGTCGTTGATACAGTCGGATATAGCCGCGCTGCTGGCGCCTGCGATACCGCCAAAGAACCATCTGGTCACATCGCTTTTCTCACTGCGCACACGCACCGTTCCGGCGTTGACACAGCCTGTGATCTCTGTGGGATATCCGCCGGTCTCTATTTCCCTGTCTCTGGCGTTGTACCCGACGATACCGCCTGCGCTGCTGTCAGCCCACACATCGGCGCTGCTCCTGCACGCTGCGACGCTGCCCGCGTTCCAGCCGGTCACGCCGCCTACGATCTTATCGCCGCTGACTCTGACAGTGTCCGTATAACTGTCTGTCACAAGACCCAGATTAGCGCCGGCCACGCCGCCAGCAAACGCGTCCACATCCTCCCATGTGAGGGGATCGGCCTGAGGATCGTCGTCATTCTGTACCCGCACGCTCACATCAAATGCTCCGGATTTTTCAATGACGCCCGCGTTTCCGTTGGCGCCTGCGATACCGCCCGCGTAGCAGGACGCGGCCACCGTGGTCCCGTTGACATAACCATCGCGCACAGTGCCGTCATTAAATCCTGTCACGCCGCCGACCAGATAGCCCCTTTCCGCGCGGACAGCAGCATAAGCATTACATCCGTCGATGAGCGCGGACCATTCCTCCGGTACGTAACCCACCTGGTCAGGATCCTCCAGCTCCTCCAGACCGCATGCCGCAAGGTCTTTTCCGTTATAACCTGCAATGCCGCCTACAACGCCTGTGCCTGTCACTGTCGTATTTCTTCCCGCGGAACAGGACGTCATGACGCCGAAGTTGGCGCCTGCGATACCGCCTGTGAAGTACTTACTCATGATGCCTACCGTGCCTTCCGTCCGGCAGCCCGTCATAGAAGCGCCGTTGACGCCCACGATACCGCCCGCAAACATGCCGGTGGCCGCCGCCGGCTCATAGTCCGGCATCACATAGCCGGGCAGAGACACATCTTTATCGACATCAGACAACAGCACCATGTTGTTATAGCTGGCACAATCCTCCAATACGCCCTGGCAAAGGTTTAAGCCTGCCACGCCGCCTGCCAGCTCCCAGCTCAGAACTTGCCCTGCATAATTATCTTCAGAGCCGTCAGAGCCATTGGTGCAGCCTGCGATATGTCCGGTGTTGAGGCCCGCGATACCGCCTGCTCCGCCGCCCAGAGCGATCACAGTGGCCAGATTGCTGCAGTTCTCGATCCGGTTGTCCGGTCCGACCACCGCGCCGGCGATACCGCCCGCGTCTTCGGCGGCGAGCACTGCTGCCTGTTCTTCCAGTTTGGCTGCATTGAGACAGTCGGTGACCACGCTGTTTATCGCTGCCTGACCTTCCGTGAGCACTATGTCTGTGACACATCCTGCGATGCCGCCTACTGCCTGGTACCCTTTTACCATACCGTTGTTGACGCAACCCTCTATGACAGCGCCGTAGTTTCCGCCTACAATGCCGCCGATCTCAGTCCCGTCTCCGCACACATCTTTCTCTCCGGCGTCGGTGAACAGATCGCCGGTGAACACCTGGCCGTTATTGCTGCATCCGGCAACACGGCCGGTGTAGACAGTATCGTTTTCCGAGGTGTATACTGACCTATTGCTGCCGACGATACCGCCGATATAGGCCGGAATATAGTCTTCCGTTTCTCCGGTTTCCGCCCAGGGAAGTCCCTTTACGTTCACGCTGCTGATAGAGTCTGAAATGCTGCCGTAATTGCCGCCTGCAATGCCGCCCACACTGCCGACGCCGGCCACATGCACATCCTGGGCAGCGCTCTCTGCGGGAGCAGACTCCGGTTTCTTCTCCGGATCATGGGCCGCATCGCAGTTTTTGATCTCGCCGTAGTTGTATCCGGCGATACCGCCGCACAAGATGCCCGTCTCCGGCTGGACTGTATCGTCAAGCTCGCAGGGAGACGTCTCTGCGTATCCATAGAAGATGCTGTCCTCTATGACGGCGACCCTGCTGCCGTCCGCGCCGTTGCATCCGGCGATACCGCCCGCAGCCGACTCGCCCTTTACAGCAGCGAGAGAGGTGTTGTGTACCAGCCGGCCGCCGGGATTGTTAAAGCCCGTAATGCCGCCCACGTATTCAATGCCGGTAACGGCAGCCTGACCCACGCTGGTATCCTGGATCAGTCCGTTGTTTACGCCTGCCACCGCGCCTGCCCCATAGGAGGTCGTCACCTGGGCGTTCTCCACCCGGCAGTTCAGGATGGTTCCCGTGTTTTTCCGGGCGATAACGCCTGCAGCAGTTTCCGAATTTCCATCGTCGGCGTTATCCTTTGTGATATCTCCGCAGCGGATGAGCGCCTTATCCATGGTGAGATCCTTGATGGTGCCGCCGTTTTCCCCGAAAAGGCCCATACCCATGGTCTCATCCTCCGTCTCCGCCGTCAGACCCACGATGGAATGGGAAGCGCCGTCAAAGGTCCCCTTATAGGGTTCCTGCTGTCCGATGGGCGTCCAGGGCGCCGTATCCTCTGTCATGTCCACATCGCTCGTGAGCTTTGCCCAGGCGCTGTCATTCTGAGGCACGTCCGCAAGAGCTCCGTTGACCAGATCCGCAAACCAGTGAAGTTCGCCGGCGCTGGTGATCTCGTAAGGAGACGCTTCCGTGCCCTCGCCGGCAGGCCGGACCGCCTGATCTTCGGCATTCGCCATGGGGGAGCCGCTGGCATAGGAGCGGGTCCTGACAGACTGCGCGGAAAAGATGCCTTCGCTGCTCACATCCCGCCCTGCCTCAGGCGGTACCTGCAGCTCCTCCCCGGGCAATTCCAGATCAATGACATCCTGAATGTTCTCAGGATCTCTCTTTGCGGACTCCAGATAGCTTTCAAGCTCCCGAGCGGCCTGGGCAGCTTCCTCCAGCGCCGCTTTCGTGTCCACCGCCGGGGCAGTCTCCTGTGCCGCGCCGAAAGCAGACACGGGGACCATGGTAACGGTCATGATGACCGACAGGGCCACGCTGGCCGCCCTGGCTTTCCAATTCTTCTTCACTCTGATCTACCTCCTATTCCCTATTTATAATGATCTTCAGCGCAGTTCCATTCTGTGTTTTTGAGATATTCATGCGATTCATTTCTTTCCTGCTAAGCTTGGTTTTTCTGCGGCACAGAGAAATGCCGGATATCGGCCGACAGACCATACCTGAATATATTGTATCACATTTTATGGATATCGTCCAGACTATTTACCTGTTTGCGTTTCCATAGCTGACCTTTTTGCGTTTCCGCGGCAGATATCTGACAAAAATGCGCATAAAACCGGGCAGTATCATCCATACTTTTACTGAGCGATACCGAAAGGTCAGCCATAAAACATCACAGGAGGTATACGGATATGTCTAATTTATCTGAACTGGATCTGCAGAATCTGCGTCATCTCATCGGCGGGTATGACACCACCCACTGCAAACTGAAGGAGTACGCGTCCTGCGCGCAGGACAGCAAGGTGCGCCAGTTTTTCGAGAAAAGCGCCCAGTCCGCCATGGACAACAAGCAGCAGCTGATGAAATTTTTGCAGTAAGAACGGGCCGCGGACAGGCGGCAGCCCTATGATGCAGCATTGACAAGCAAAACCCGCGCAGGCGGAGAATGGAGAAAAATTATGGAAATGCAGGAAAAGACAATGGTAGCCGATACCCTTGCAGGTATCAACGGGGAACTGGTCCGCTTCGGCGAGATGATCCCCCAGACAGAAAATTCAGAGTTGAAGCAGACCCTGAAGCAGTTCCGGAACGCATGTGAGCAGTCCCAGGAAGAGCTGTACCAGATCGCACGGGAAAAATCTTATTACGTTCCTTCCGCAAAGGCTTCACAGGAAGACATCGATCACGTGAGAAGCCTTTTCAGCTGAGCATCCCAACTGTCGGAAAATGCCGGACCACACACTGGTCCGGCATTTTTATGGCAAAAAACTTCTTATCTGTTTATCCGACCGTTAACCCGCAGCTGCCGCTCAAATGGCAGAAAACCTGGTCAGTCTACCGCTTCCTCCAGCACCTGGCCGATGTTTTCCCGGATCACCAGATCCGCCCGGCTGTCATACTGGGTCGCGTCTCTGTTGATGATCACCAGCCTGCTGTTTTTGGGCAGATACTGTATGAAACCGGCCACCGGGTACACCACCAGGGAAGTGCCTCCTACAATGAGGAGATCCGCCTGCTGGATATGCGAGATGGCCCTGGACATGCAGTTTCCGTCCAGAGGCTCCTCGTAGAGCACTACGTCCGGCTTGATGACGCCGCCGCAGTCACAGTGGGGCACGCCGTCCTTTGCCAGGAATTCCTCCAGGGTATAGGACCTGCCGCAGCGGACACAGTAGTTGCGCAGCACGCTGCCGTGCATCTCCAGTACGTTTTTGTTGCCTGCCTCCTGATGAAGACCGTCAATGTTCTGGGTGATCACCGCCTTCAGCTTTCCCTGCTGCTCCAGCCTGGCCAGCGCGTAGTGAGCGCCGTTGGGTTTTGCCTCCGGATATACGAGCACCTTTTTGTAAAAATCAAAAAACTCTTCCGGATGCCGCACATAATAGGTGTGGGACAGCATCTCTTCATAGGGCACCTTGGAAGGCATGTTGTACAGTCCGTGGGCGCTCCTGAAATCCGGTATGCCGCTCTCCGTGGACACACCTGCCCCGCCGAAAAACACAATGTTGTCCGCCTGGCGGATCATTTCCTTCAACTGCTGTACGCTGCTCATAGAAAACCTCCTCCTTTTCTAACACGCTGTTTTTATGCTTCTATCGGTAATGCCGGATCACAAACTGGAGGCTTCTGCGCCCCATATACTCATTGATCTCCGGATAATAGACTACCGTAATGACGTCGTGCTCCTCCAGAAACTTCTCCATGGCCTCTGTCTCCCCAAAATACACCGCGTTATAGGTGCCCCTTCCGTCAGCGAGGGACAGCTTCATCACATTGCGGTTTTTTCCTACGGCCTGATAATGGGTGACCCGCAGGCTCCGCTGGGCAAACAGAGGTCTCGGATTGGCCTTCCCGAAAGGCGCCAGCACCTCCAGCTGCTCCACAAACCCCTCGGTCACATAGTGCATGGGCATCGGCACATCTATGGACACCCGCACCACATAGTCCTCGGGCTTAAGACCGGACTGCTCGTTGAGCCTGCGGCGCAGCTCGTCCACGTACTCTTCCTTCATGGACAGCCCCGCTGCCATGGGATGACCGCCGAACCGTGTCAGCAGATCCCGGCATTCCTGCAGCTTTTCAAACATGGAGTAGGCTTCTATGGACCGCCCGGAGCCTTTTACCCCGTCCTCCCCCTTTGTGAGGACAAACGTGGGCTTGCCGTAATGCTCCCGCAGCCGCCCGGCCACGATCCCGGCCAGACTTTCATGGCATCCGGGCAGATAAACTACCAGCACCCGGTCTTCCGTCATGTGCCGGGATTCCACCAGTTCCATGGCCGCTTCCACATTGGCGGCGGTCATAGTCTTGCGGCTGTCATTAAGATCCCGCAGCTCCTGGGCCAGCACGATGGCATCCTCCCACCGTTCCGCTTCCAGCAGCCTCAGCGCCCGGGCGGCGCTGTCCAGCCTGCCGGTGGCGTTGAGGCAGGGACCCAGCACAAAACCGATATGGTAAGGGCTCACATCCTTCCTGTCCAGGCCGCAGGCGCTGCAGAGAACGGAAAGGCCCACGTGGTCCGTGTGGTGGATCAGCTCCAGCCCCAGCCTCAGCAGGATGCGGTTTTCATCCGTAAGATCCATCACATCCCCTACGGTAGCCATGGCCACAAACTGCATCATATCCCGCAGTTCCGCCCTGTCCCTGCCAAGATGGCCGTACAGCGCTTCCATAGCCTTGTATGCCACCGCCGCGCCGCACAATCCTTTATACGGATACGGGCAGTCTGCCTGTTTGGGATCGACCACCGCCGCGGCGTCCGGTATGAGATACTGTATTTCCCCCGTTTCCTTCCTGGTAAAAGGCACCTCATGGTGATCCGTCACCACTACCGTCAGACCCAGTTCGTTTGCCAGCCGGATCTGCTCCCCGGCGCTGATGCCGTTATCGCATGTGAGTATGGTGTCCACACCGTCCGCAGCCGCCTGGCGGATCATCGCCTCGTTGATGCCGTATCCGTCCTTTATCCGGTCGGGAATGCGGTAATCCACCTTTGCCCCCAGCTTTTTCAATGCTCTTTTCAGTATGTAGGTGGCGCACACGCCATCGATATCATAGTCTCCGATGATCCGCAGGACGGCGCCCTCCCGCAGCTTTTTCTCTATCACGGACACAGCCTTGTCCATGTCCTTCATATCCCACGGCGAATAGAGGTCATCCCAGCTTCCATAGAGAAACTTTCTGATGGCCTCCTGCCCTTCCACATCTCTGTTGCGGATGATCCGGGCGATCACCGGATCAATATGAAATTCCCGGCCGATGGCCTGAAAGTCCGCCTTCTTCATAGACTGGACCCATTTTTCTTCCGGCATCTGTCCCGCCTCCTGCACAATATTGTGCCACAAAACGGGAAGTTCGTCAATTCTCTTTCTGTTGCAGATATTCCTCCAGGCACACTCCCATGCGCTGTATCTCCAGCGCGGTCTCCACGCCCACGAACCGGTAGTGCCACGGCTCATATATGATCCCTGTAATGTCGCTCTTGTCATTTGGGTACCGGAGGATAAAACCGTATTTCCAGCAGTTTTCCAGGAGCCACTTCTGCACTGCCGTCCGCTCCTGTCCCTCATCCAGCAGCTGATAGGACTGGTCCACGATGTCCACCGCCAGGCCCAGCTCATGCTCGCTGGTACCCGGCACTGCCACGGACCGGGACGCCTCCTTCTCAGCCTTCTGCCTGCCGATACCCTGGGCCATGAGGGCGTTCACCTTATTGTCAAACAGTTCCTGCTGCCGCTGCCTTGTGCGGTAGGACGAACAGATCAGCGGGGACAGCCCTGCCGCCCGGCAGTCTCTCATCATCTGCTGCAAATATGGATAACAGCTCACCGCCACGGCATGGCCGTTTCCCAGACTGGCCAGCTGTACCTTGTAATCTTCCGAGAGCGGATTCCACCTGTTGACAAGGATCGGAGCGCCGGCGTCCCACATCTGCGCGCCCGGCTCCGCAATATCATGATCTTCCTGCCGGGTCCAGACCTCCACCTTATTTCCGGTGTCTGACGGGGCATCCTCCCTGCCTGTCCGGATCTGACCTGCACCGGTCGTTACGGCCGGTTCCGCCGCTTCCCTGCCCTGCACGGTCATGCCGCATCCGCACAGCAGCGCCGATATCGCCGCCAGGAGCAGCGCCGCTCCCTTTCGTCTCCACATATGAAATCCTCCTGTCATGCTGTTTGATAGTTAGCATAACAGGAAGATGTCTTCTATATGCACCTTACATGTGTTATTTTTGCAAATTATCCGAATGGGAAGAACCCGAAATCTGCGCGGCCTCATCGTCTGCTTCGGCGGAAGCCTGCGCGCCCGCGCTCTCCACGTCCAGGTACAGGTGCAGGTGAACATACCGCTGGCCGCCCCTGTCATTGTCCGCTTTGTACACGATCTGGCTCTCGCTGATCTCTGCGGCCGCGTACAGACCGGCCGGACCGGGCGGGCAGCGCAGTCCGTTTCCCCATGCCTCCGCCGGCTCCGGTTCCAGCCCGAAGGAAGAGCTGTACCACTCCAGCAGCTGTTTTTCCCGGCCGGCTGCTACGGAGCTCTCCGGTGAAAAATAACTGATGGCGGCGTCAAGCACCTGCCCCGTCACGCTGTTGAGCGTCAGCACGGCTTCCATGTCATTGCCCGTAAAGGAGAGCCGCCAGCAGCTGTAGGCCGGATCCGTCTCCATGTCCGTTTCCCCGTCGTATCCTCCCGTGCTGAGGCTGGCCTGTATCCGCATGTAAGCTCCGGAAGTTTCATAAGATCCCCTGTACAAAGAGGACAGTTCGTCAAGCCATGCTTTTCCCCTGTCCATGGCCTGTTCCATGGACAGCTGCCCTTCCGCAGGTTCGTGGAGATATTCCCAGCTGTACAGGTGCATATGCTCCAGAATATCAACGAGCGCATCCCGGGAAAGCGCGCTTTCTTCCGTGCCCGCGTAACGGTATGCGTCTTCCCCGGAAGCATTCCGGAACGCATCCGGGTACGCGGCTGCCACGGTGCCGGAAATCGACAGCAGGCTGTGCTTTTTCTCCTCCAGAAGCCGCTCCATGCCGTACAGGCCCCCGAAGGCCGCAGCTGCTGCCAGCACCACGCTCAGCACGGCGATCCATCTGCCTTTACGCATCTTCGTCACCGCCTTCCCTGCAGGCCAGGCACAGACTTACCTTTGTGCCCTCACCTTCCCGGCTCTCAAATTCCAGGGACCCGCCGTGAAGCTGCGCGATCTTCTCCGCGAGCGCCAGGCCCAGCCCGGCGCCGTGATGCTTTCTGGAACGGGACTTGTCTATCATATAAAACGCTTCCGTGATCCGCGGCAGTTCCTGCCCCGGCATACCGCAGCCGTCATCCGCCACGGTGACCCGGTATCTCTTTTTCTCCCGCCTGCCTGTGACCTCTATCCGGCTGCTGCCGGCCTTGACGGAATTGTCGATCAGATTGGACAACAATGTCTTGAACAGGTCTCCGTCCGCCTGCACGTAGGCGTCCTCCGCCCGCAGCTCCAGACGGATCCCCTTCTTCTCCAGAACAGGCTCCAGCGTCTCTGTCCCGTCCTGCAGCAGTCCTTCCGCGGGCACCCACATAAGGGCCATATCCTCATGTCCGGACGCGGTGAGCTCCATGAGCTTGTGGGACAGCGCTTCCAGACGCATGCCTTCGTTCCAGATGTACCACGCCGCCTGCTTTCTCTCATCCGGCGGCAGCTCCTTCCGGTACAGGAGCTCCGCATAGCCGATCACCGACGTGAGAGGCGTTTTCAGCTCGTGGGCAAAATTGGCTGCAAAATCTTCTTTTTCCCTGGCCGCCCTGGACAGTCTGCCGGCCCTGGCGAAATACACCGCCACGAGCGCCGTGAGAAGCATGGTCACCGCCAGCAGGATGAAATAACAGCTCCGGAAATAGGATACCAGCGTCTCATGCTGGGCCAGCACCGGGGAAATGTCCTGGCAGGTGATAAACCGCAGCGGCTCTCCCCGCCATTCCAGGATCCCTCCGGTCAGTATACAGCCGTCCTCCATCCGGTACGCGCACGCATCCTCCGACAGGCTGTCCGCCGCCATATCCCTGTATGCCTCTGTCTCCGCCAGCAGTACGCCGCCCTCCCGGTCCAGAAGGGCCACGGGAGCGTCCACATCCGCGGCGATGCTCTGCAGGACCGTCTGCCGGTCTTCGTTGTCCATATACCATCCGCGGGCGATGAGGCCGGACTGAAAGGTAAATTTATCATACTGATACTGGCGCACCGCCACTTCCCTTTCCCGCTCCAGGTTTGTCTCCAGAGAATACCGCATGAGAAAATATCCGCAGAGAAGGAACGCCAGGCTAAAGGCCGCCGTCCCAAAGAAAAACATTTTCGCGAAGAGCTTCATCTATTCCTCCAGCCTGTATCCGATACGGAATACGGTCCTGATCTGCTTATCCCACCCCAGCTTGCGCCGCAGACGCTGGATGTGAGAATCAAGCGTCCTGGTCTCCCCGGTAAAGGGCTCCTGCCACACTTTTTCATACAACTGCTCTCTGTACAGAGCAATGTTCTTGTTGCGGATCAGTTCCGCCAGCAGATCAAATTCCTTTACCGTCAGCGGCACCGGCTGTCCGGCCTTCCACACCTGCCGCGCGTCCGGCTGCAGCACTACGTCCTCAAACACCAGCGTGTCGTCCTCCCTGCGGGAACGGCGCAGCACCGCTTCCACCCTGGCCAGCAGTTCTCCCATCTGGAAGGGTTTGGACAGATAGTCGTCCGCGCCCAGCTTCAGCCCTCTGATCCGGTCTCCGGGCGTTCCTCTGGCAGACAGGAAGATCACCGGAGTCCCCATCGGGCGGATATACTCCAGCAGCTCGTACCCGTCGATCTCCGGCAGCATAATGTCCAGCAGGGCAAGATCATAGTGCTCCGCTTCCGCCAGATCCGCTCCCTGCCTGCCATCGCCGGCCCATGTACAGTGATAGCCCTCCGCCTTCAGGCTGCTCAGGATCAGCTGGCCGATGGCCTCGTCATCCTCCACGATCAATATCTTTACCATCATACACCTCCCGGTCATACATTCCATCTACAGCATAACAGGAAGTTGTGTCATAGCTGTGTCATAAACAGCCGTTTTCCCGCGCCGGTCAGTACATCACCTTCACAATGCTCCACTTGTGGGAGGGTATGTGATAGCGGAGCTGGAACAGATGCCTGGTCTGTTCAAATTCCCCGTGGCATACGTAGGTCATCTCCGGTATGCCGGCTATGGTAGTATCCCTGCGGCTGAGCACCTCCAGCACGGACACGGTATGACGCACATGCTCCGGGTCCTCATAACGGAATCGGATAGGCGTCAGTTCCCCCAGCGTGCTGCAGCTGGAGATAAGCTGTACGGGAATGGGAAGCTGGTCACGATTCATGCTCATCACCTGTCTTTCATGTATTCTGATCACATTATAGCAAACAAATGTTCGATTGTAAACAGGTAATTTTTTGAATCCGGCCAAAGAAAACGATGAAAGACAAAAAATCCTGCAAAAAAGAGCTTTTTTGCAGGATTTCCTGTTAAATTTGGAACAGGGGAAGAGGGATTCGAACCCCCATGAACGGTTTTGGAGACCGTGATACTGCCATTGTATGATTCCCCTTTATCTTATCGCAAGTATCACAGGCGGGTCTGCCCCAGGCAAAACCCACTTGTTATTTATATCATATTGTCCCGTATCTTGTCAACCGCAAAAACCCCGTCAGAGAATTTTTTTTGCGTCCTCCATATTTGTCTCAGAAATGATGCAGTGGGGTCTCTTTTTCGATTCCATATACGTTTTGGCGATATACTGTCCCATGATCCCCAGGCAGAACATCTGTATCCCTCCGATGAAGATCACCACGCATACGGTAGACGCCCAGCCCGCCACCGGATCTCCGAACACCAGCCTGCGGACCACGATAAATATAAGCATCAGAAAAGAAAAAAATGTCATGAACATGCCGAACCAGGAAGCAATGCTCAAGGGCGTCTGGGAAAAATTGATGATGCCGTCCACGGCGTAGCGGAACAGCTTCCAGAAGCTCCATTTCGTCTCGCCGGCCACACGCTCCGCGTTTTCATACTCCAGCCAGAAGGTGCGAAAGCCCACCCATCCGAAAATACCTTTGGAAAAGCGGTTGTATTCGCCCATGGACACTACCGCGTCCGCCATTTCCCGCTTCATCATGCGAAAATCCCGCGCTCCGTCCACGATGTCCGCGTCAGAGATCTTATTGATAAGCCGGTAAAACATTCTCGCAAACCAGCTGCGCACAAGCGGTTCTCCCGCGCGGCTCACCCGGCGGGTGGCTACGCTGTCATATTCTCCCTGCTCCAGTATATGCAGCATTTCCGGCAAAAGCACCGGAGGGTCCTGCATGTCGGCGTCCATAACGGCCACATAATCGCCCCGGGCATTGCAGAAGCCCGCGTACATCGCCGCTTCTTTCCCGAAATTGCGGGAAAAAGACAGATAGAGCACATGGTCATCCTTCTCTGCCAGACGCTTCATCACCGAGAGCGTATCATCCGCCGAACCGTCATTCACAAGGATCAGCTCATAGCTGCACTCCATCTCTGACAAGACGGCCGTCACGCTTTTATAAAGAAGAGGCAGGGCCTCCTGTTCGTTGTAGCAGGGGACAATGAGCGAGAGCAGCACGGTTAACCTCCTTCTCTACTACTAAAATCTCCGGCCGGGAAACCGGCCGGAGATAAGATCGGTCATTTGATCTGACTGACGCTCTTGCTGATGGTATGGGGGATAGGCTCCCACTTTACAGGCTTCACAAGGGCGGCAATGGCAATCGGCGCGTATGTAAGCATAAACACCGGGAAGGTGAAGACGTATTTGATCTTCTTCTTCGTGCTGCAGTAAATACGCTTCCACTCGGTAACGACTGTCAGCAGGCCAAACACGAACATGGACAGGTACACGCTGCCCAGGCCCAGGCCCAGCTGCTGCAGACCCAGCAGGGACAGCTTTGTATTTCCGTCCAGAAAACCGACGAAGAACACCACGCTGTTCATCAGGATCGTAAGCAGGGTAAGGAAGGAAGCGGGCGCTATGGTCATAAACATGTCATAGCACTGAAAACTCTTGTTCTTAAATATCTGTTTCAGCAGGCCGCCGGCATAGTTGACGGTCACCTGATAAAAGCCTTTTGCCCAGCGCATGCGCTGTTTCCAGGAGTGTTTCCATGTGACAGGCTGTTCATCGTACAGCACGGCCTTCTCCGCGTAACCGATCTTCTCCCCGTGGATCATGCAGTCCGTGGTGAACTCGATGTCCTCTGTGAGCAGATGGTGTTTCCAGCCGCCGTTTTCTTCAATGATCTCGCTGGAAACGGTAAATCCTGTGCCGGAGATGGCACAGCTGGTGTTGCATTTCATCCGGGCGCCGTTCAGGAACTTGGCTTCCCGCAGGAACCAAAGGCCATAGCCCGCGGAGATCCAGTTGTCTCCGAAGTTCTTGGAATTGCGGTAGCTGGTGACTACGCGGTATCCCCGGTCAAAGACCTTGTTTACTTCCTCGATATAATCCGGCTCCAGCACATTGTCCGCGTCGAACACCATGTAGCCGTCATAGTAGCGGAGCCCTTTTTGCTTGTCGATCTCATGGAAAGCCAGATCAAGGGCATACCCCTTGCCTACCATGACCCGGTTGAACCGCTCAAAAACAGTAGCGCCCATGTTCCGGCAGATCTTTGCCGTATCGTCGTCACAGTTGTCCGCCACCACGTAGACGTCCACCAGCTCGGACGGATAGGTCTGCTTCTGAATGCTGCTCAGCAATTCGCCGATAACGCTCTGTTCATTCCGCGCCGATATGATCACGCCGAAACGGTGCTTTTTTTTCGGCTCTCCCACCGGCTTATCCTTTTTGAAGAAATACACCAGTATATATACAAACTGATAAAAATAACAGCAGACAAACAGCACGAACACTGCAAAGTTCAAATATTTGATCAATTCATAAATATCTATTGCATTCGTTGTCATACTACTTCTCCTTATCAACAACAAGCAAGCGCTGCCAAAAACAGCCATTTTTATAACCGAGAAAGTAATACCACAGAACCTGCTGAAAGTCAATACAGAAAGTTCATGATTTTCTTTAAGTTTTTCTTAATATCGTTTTACTTTTATGCCAATATAGTTACGAAGCACCGTACACCGCCGGGGCGGTATACGATGCCTGTTTTCTGCCGTATTTACTCGGCTGCTTCTGTAGTTTCGGGAGCGGCGCTCGTCTCAGGAGCCGCCGTCTCCGCGGGAGCCTCGGTAGGCACTACGTCCGTCACCTTGGCCTCGTTGATGAGCAGTTCTTCTACCATATTATAAATGGATGTCTGGAAGATCTCTTTGCTGTAAAGTCCCTCAAACTCCTCCACGGACTCGCAGCCGTATGACTGATAATCCGCGCTGTACTCCGCAACGGCGGCTTCATACTCCTCCTGTGTGAGATTGAAGCCTTCCTTGTGGGCAATGGCACGATAGATCATGATCAGATCGAAATAATCGTCCACTTCCTCTTCCAGCATCTTCTCATATTCTTCCTCGGTCATGCCATTGTAATACATGGAGATCACTTCTTCAAAGGAATAACCGTAGGAATCTGCCATCTGCTGCATATAGTCTTTTTCTTCCTGAATGGTCTTCTCCTTGTCCAGATCGGAAGCCCACTCGTTTATCGTACAGTTGGCGCGCACCTTCTCCTGCACGCTGTTGTAGATCTCCTGGTTGCGGCTCTGCTGGGCGCTTTCCTCAAGGCTGCTGCGCACATGCTCCCGGAACTGGTCTACCGTGGTCACGCCGTCGATGCCAAGACCGGTCACAAACTCGTCGTTGAGCTCGGGAACGATCTGCTCGCCCTCCTTGTAATTGACGGTAACGGTAAATACCGCCGCCTTGCCGGACAGATCCGTATTATTCTCATAGGGATCGGGGAACGTCACGTTGATGTCCTTGGTGGAGCCGATCTCCATGCCCACCAGCTGATCCTCGAAGCCGGGGATGAAAGTGCCGGAGCCGATCTCCAGAGACGCTCCTGTGGCGCTGCCGCCGTCAAATTCCTCGCCGTCTACCTTGCCAGTATAGTCCAGATTGATGGTGTCGCCGCTGGCCACGGTGCCTTCCTTGATCTGCTCCGTGGTCGCCTGAGCCTCCAGCTGCTGCTGTACGGCCGTCTCCACATCCTCATCGGTAATGTCCACGGGGGAAGCCTGGGCGTCAAGTCCCTTATACTCTCCCAGGGTCACCTTCTCCTCAATGCCGTCCATCATCTCATTGTAGATGGCTTCCCTGTCCGCCAGACCCTTGGGGGTCTCTGTCTCGGCAGGATCACCGCCCTCCGAATTGCCGCAGGCGCCAAACGCCATCACCGCCGCGCAGCAGACAGCCGCCAGCGTCATCAGTTTCTTCTTCATCATAATAAAATACCAAACCTTTCTTGTGATCCCTGCAGATATCCTGTCCAAAAATACCTGCATATTTATAACCTAACAGATTTTATCACAATCATCCTGTAAAAGCAAATATTTTGCGATTAATTTCACATTTAATTCAAAAATATTTCCGGACGGCTCCGTCCCGCGGCCTCACATTACCGGCGCCAGCAGGCGGGAGACCTGCTCTTTGAAACGGATATGCAGCGGACGGCGGCTGTATTCATAAAAAGTCATCTGGTGGCACAGCTCCTGGTCCGCCAGGAAACAGGCCTCCAGCCGCTCCACCGTCTCCCTGTCGTACAGCACCGCGTTAACCTCAAAATTCAGCGTAAAGCTGCGGTTATCCATATTGGCAGATCCCACGCAGGCCGCCTCCCCGTCGATCATCAGCGCCTTTGCATGAAGGAATCCGTTGTTGTACAGATAACACTTCACGCCGGCTCCCAGCAGATCCTCCAGATAGGAATAGGTGGCCCAGTACACGAAAGGATGATCCGGCTTGTCCGGTATCATCACCCGCACGTCCACGCCGGACATGGCGGCCACCTTCAGCGCTTCCAGATACGTCTCATCGGGAATAAAATAAGGGGTCTGTACATAAATATGGTGAACCGCCTTTGAGATGAGGCGGTAATAGTTATTGCGGATATGGGGATACTTGGAGTCCGGGCCGCTGCTGATGATCTGGATCCCCACATTGCCCGGCTGTTTGTCCGGAGGGACATCCAGATACTGGCCGTTGGCAAACAGATTATCCTTTTTCACATAGTCCCAGTCCATGAGGAACCGGCTCTCCAAGCCAAGGACGCTGCCTCCCCGGAGCATAAGGTGGGTATCCCTCCAGTAGCCGAAATAATCGTCCATCCCCAGGTATTCCCGGCCCAGGTTGAAGCCTCCCACAAAGCCCACCCGGTTGTCGATGACCACGATCTTCCGGTGGTTGCGGTAATTGACCCGGATCCAGATCTTTTTCAGCACCGCGGGGAAAAATTCCGCCAGCTCGATGCCCGCGTCAGAGAGCTGCTGCCAGTGTTTCCGCTTCATGCTCCGGCAGCCCATGCTGTCATAGAGGATCCGGATCTTTACGCCGGCGGCGGCCCGCTCCTTCAGCACGGGGAACAGCTCGTCCATCACCTCGTCCGGATGGATGATATAATACTGAATGTGGATAAAAGACCGGGCGGCTGCCAGCTGCTCCTTCAGCACGCGGATCTTTTCCTTTCCGTCGGTGATGATATCCACTTTATTGTCGGCGGTATACACGGCGCCGGCAGTCCTCAGGTTGTAAAAGATCAGATCCGAATACCGGGCCGCCACCTCCGACACGCCGATGGTATCGTAATCCCTGTCCGACAATCCTTCCTCCTGCTGCTGGATCACGGAGCTGAGCATGTCCTCCATCTCTTTTGTGGCGAACATTTTCCGCTTGTTCATGTTCTGTCCCAGAAGAAAATACAGGAAAATGCCCACGCCGGGCAGAAACACCAGCGCCAGGAGCCATGTCCACACCGACTGCGGATCCCTGCGCTGGAAAAACACGATGAGCACAGCCAGGATCATATTGATCGGCAGTATATTGCTGCCGATCCATCGGATGATATTCCACAAAAAATCCAGTACCTGATCCATCCGGCGCCTCCTTCCGTCTGTTTTCTGCCGCAGGTTTCTGCTTGATTATAGTCCAGTTTTCATTTTATTTCAACATTGTTCAGGAATATTTCACGATTGTGGCCGTTCATCTTGCACTTTTTTTCCATCAATGGTATAATCCCTGTGAAAAAAATACCGGGCGCTCCGGACATTACATAGCAAAAGGAGGTATCCAATGAATACATTCTGGACCGTGCTTTTCATCATCCTTGTGGTGGTAGTGGCCATCATCGCAGCCCTTTATTTCTTCGGGCGGAAGATGCAGAGAAGGCAGGCGGAACAGGAGAAGCAGATCAAGGCTGCTTCCCAGACTGTTTCCATGTACGTCATAGACAAGAAGAAGATGAAGCTGAAGGACGCCAAGTTTCCGGCCGTGGTGCTGGAACAGACGCCCAAATACATGCGGGGTATCAAGATGCCCATCGTGAGGGCAAAGGTGGGACCGCAGATCTCTTCCTTTATCTGTGACGCCGGCATATTTAACATGATCCCCGAAAAAAAGACCATAAAGGCTACCATCAGCGGTCTCTACATCACCGCCGCCAAAGGCGAGCGGGGCGCTGTGCTTCAGGCGCCGCCCAAACAGGGACTGATGACAAAGCTGAAAAAGAAAATATCCAAAAAATAACAATGCACGCCGCTCACGCGGCGTGCACTTTTATTTCCATGGAACACAGGATCTGATATCCCTGATCCTGCACGTCCATTCTGTATTCGATCTTCAGGCGGATAAGATCCGGCTGTTCCTCCAGAGTGATGTCCCTTGTGGACGCCACCATGACCAGATCCCCGTAAGGAGTGCGGTACACAAACATATTCTCCTCCTCCGGCACAAACAGCATCTCCGCCTGTACCTGGCCGTTTTTGTGCAGATGGGCGTACTCCCGGCTGAATTTCAGTATGTTGTGGGTAAGCTCCCCCGTATCGTCCAGCGCCTCGTCATATTCCAGTCTATGTACGCCGTCCTTTTGGGAATACCTGCCGGCGACGATGATCTCCGGCAGTATTTCCCATTCCTCCTCCACAAGCTGTGCAGACTGTAAGTAGATCAATACGTTTTCTGTCATGTCCTCTCCGTTCCGGAACAGCATTTTCACGCGCTCCTTGTGTGTTTCTGTTATTTATCTGCCGCAAACCACTGCTGCAGAAGCTCCAGCAGCTTAAACCGGACCGTGATATGCCGGTCGCGGTCATTCTCCCCGCCTTTTTCCGTCTCTGCCTCTCTCTCATAAATGCCGCAGGGAAACAGCGTTCCCCAGAATCCCACAGCCGGCCGGGACATCCACAGCATCCCGCAGCACAGCCACAACAGGCACAGGTTCCTGTACGCTGCTCTTCTTTTCTTTCTCTCCAAACCGTCCGTTCCTTTCCTGCAGAAATGTCTGCATCAGGAATATTGACAGTTTTTTCATACTTTATACAGGCGGGTCTTTTCCACGACGGCATCCGGCCACATTTTCCGGCAGAGCGCCGCCGCCTTCTCCATGGCCTCCTGCCCCTCGAACAGCCCGAATACCGTAGGGCCGCTGCCGCTCATCATGGTCCGGAGCGCCCCGGCCTCTTCCATGACGTTCTCGATCTCCCCGATCACCGGGCAGATCTCCCCGGTCACCTGTTCCAGCAGGTTGCCCATACATCCCGCCAGGTCCTGCAGGCTCCCTTTTTCCAGGGCCCGGATGGCGGCGTCCACATCAGGGTGGTCCGTCCTTTGCTCTACAGAAAGATGCTCATACACATATTTTGTGGACACCTCAATATCCGGCTTTACAAGGAGTACCCGGCAGGGAGGCGCGGGCGGCAGGGGGGTCAGCTTTTCTCCGGTACCTTCCGCCAGCATGGTGCCCCGCTTCACGCAGTAGGGCACGTCGGCCCCCAGCTTCCGTCCGAGAACGGCCAGTTCATCCGCCGTCCTGCCGAGACCGTACAGCCGGTTCATGCCCAGAAGCACCGCCGCGGCGTCGGCGCTTCCCCCCGCGAGGCCCGCGGCCACAGGGATACGCTTTTCCAGAAGGATATCCGCTCCCCCGCATCCGTATGTGTCCATCATGAGCACTGCCGCCCTGTAAGCCAGATTGTCCGGCCCGCCGGGCAGATCCGCGCCGGTGATACGCAGCGCCGCCTGCCCGTCTTCCCTGGCCGTAATGGTCAGGGTATCTCCCAGTTCCACCGTTTCCATGATCATCCGCACAAGATGATAGCCGTCGTCCAGGCGGCCCGTCACATCCAGCGACAGGTTGATCTTTGCTCTCGCCTGCTCCGTCACACTGTTTCTTTTCATCGCTTCCTCTTTCCCGTCCCGACAGGCTCCGCCGCCTGTTTCTACGACACCTGCTTCATGATCACAAGCTGCTGTCCCGGCGTCAGTTCATCCCCTGTCAGCCCGTTCATATCCTTTAACGCGTCCACCGTAGTAAAATACGTGCGGGCAATGTTCCACAGCGTGTCTCCCGGGCGCGCTTTGTATCCCACCAGCGCCGGCATTTC
This sequence comes from uncultured Lachnospiraceae bacterium, assembly GCA_947623905.1. Taxonomy (GTDB): domain Bacteria; phylum Bacillota; class Clostridia; order Lachnospirales; family Lachnospiraceae; genus CANQHX01. Next base: position 8,415 of record CANQHX010000023.1, on the reverse strand, counting down.
CTCCAGCTGCTCATAATCCAGGGGCTGTTCCTCCAGCCCCGTGAGGACGCTTTCCGGCTGGCTCTCCAGTATCATGGCGTCCATGGACATGACCGCGCTCACTTCCATCTCCTCGCTGTCCAGCATGCTGGCGGTAAGCTGGTCCAGAGACGGATACACCCTGTATGTACATGTCTCGGTGATGCCCGGCACCTCGATCACATGGGAAAACTGCATGCTGCCCCTGGCCAGCCTGTAAGGCTGTATATCATCCGCCGTGATGTACATCAGCGCCAGCTCCACCGTGCCGTCCGCCTGCAGTCCGCCGTCCACCATTCTCACACTGTCCAGCTTCACGCTGCCGTCGGTGTGACAGATCTGCATCACCCGGGAGCTGGCGTCCGCCACTTTCATCCGCTTGGATGTGCGGCACTGGCTGTTGTTGTGGAGCACAAGCCGCTGAAACGGCACCATCTCCACCTGGGGGATCACCTTCCGGTCAGTGGCGTAGGCGTCCTGGATGCAGGATATCTGTTCTTCCTCATATACTTTCATGGACAGCTCCATGATGCCGTCCACGCTGACAATACGGTTTTCCCCGTCTCCGTCGGGCCGGATCTCCAGATCCCGGCTTCCCATCTCCCAGTACAGGTCTCCTACAAGCTCCGGCTGGCTGCCGCTGCAGGGCACCGTTCCCTGAAAAGGCAGCGTCCAGTCCAGCCACTGGCTGCCCTTCCGGTCTTCCCCGGCATACAGCAGGAACACGTCCAGCTCTCCCGATACGGCGACCTCATTGTCCAGGCACCGCAGCTCCACATTTTTAGGAGTGACCGTATAAAACAGCACTTCTTCCACGTTGGGGCGGTCCGCCGGCAGCTCGGTCTGCTGGCGGATGCGGAATATGTCCCGCTTGTTCACCTTCATCTGCAGCACATTCATTTCCCTGGGAAGAGAATACAGATTGTTCCCCTGATAAATGTCCACCGTCACTTCCTCATCGTACACTTCCTCTACCGTCACGGTGAGGGTCACCACCGTGCGGTAATTGATCTTCCGGGAATTGATGAGGGACACCACCGGCTGGGTAAAATCCCAGCTGATGCACACATGGTCCTTGTCGGACACATCCTCCATGACAATGGATTCCTCAAACGGTATCTTTCCCCGCAGGCTGTGCATGCCGTGGTCCTCTTCATTATCCATATACAGGATATGGTACACCAGCAGCCCCCGCACAAGGACCTGTCCTGCCGCCGCCCGCACTTCCTCCATGCGGATCTCGCTCTTTTCCTGGATCACCCGCTCTATATCCGCTTTTTCCTGGGGAAGATTCTGGTCCTCATCCACGCTGACCTGCGTGCCCGTGCGGCCTTTCTGACGGTTCATATGAATATTTTTCCTGATAAATTCCAATGTTCCTGACCCCTTTCCTCCATGATCGATGAATGGTTGTTCGTCTCCTGTTCATTGTATGAGAAAAGGGGAAGCTTTAGAAGTCGGGTTTGCGGCCGCGGTCACGCCGGGCAGATCAGTCGGCGGTCATGGAGGCGTTCACGGCCTGCACACCTCCCGGATCAGCCGGCAGCAATTGCCCCAGCACACCTTTTCGATTTCTTCCGCGGTAAAGCCCGCCCGTTCCATGGCCAGGGAGATCTGCCCCATCTGCTCCGCCCGGCAAAGGTCCGGGGCGCCCTCCATGCCGTCAAGGTCCGAGCCGAGGGCCACACAGTCGATGCCGCCCACATTTTTTATATGCTTCATATGAAGGATCACATGATCCAGCACATGATCCGCCGCTTCCTTCTCGTTGTCTCCCAGAAATACCGGATAGGCGTTGACGCCTACGATGCCGCCCCGCTCCCCGACGCGGTGTATCATATCATCCGTCAGATTGCGCACATGGCCGCACAGGGCCCGGGCGTTGGAATGGCTGGCCAGCACCGGTCCTTTGACCGTTTCCAGCACATCGTATGCCCCTTTGTCCCCCAGATGGGACAGGTCGATGAGCATGCCCAGCCGTTCCATCTCCTCCACAAAGGCGGCGCCAAGCTCCGTCAGACCGTGCTCCATATTGGAGCTCCATCTGTGGGTTCCGTCTTTTCCGGCGTAACAGGGAGGTTCCATATAGTTAGGAGCGGCCAGTTCATTCTCATAATTCCATGTGAGGGTCATCATCCGCACGCCCCGGCGGTAATATTCCCGCAGCCGCTCCAGACTGCCGCCGCAGGCCGCGCCCTCCTCAATAGACAGCAGCGCGGACAATTTCCCGGCCCGGACATTGGCGGCAATATCCTCATAGCAGGTCACATGGCCGATGGCCTCCCGGTTTGCCTCCATCTCCCGGAAAAACACATCCAGAAGCTGCCCGCACCTGGCTGCCGGGTCCCGGTACTGCCCCGCGTCCACGTACATGGCAAACGTCTCCAGACCGTAGCCGCCCTTTTTCATAGAGGCGATGCTCACCGCCCGGCGGTTGTCCGCCAGATGGTCTCCCAGCTCCGTATTTCCGTCGGTGAGGGCGGAAATCGTATCACAGTGTAAATCTGCTATTCTCATAAACTCCTCCCTCCCGAAGGGCGCAGCTCCGGGAGAAATATGTCTCACGCCGGCGCGTTCTTATCTGCCGGGCTCCCGGAAAACCCGCTTTCTGTCTGCCGGCATTTACCGGTTTTTCCATGCTGTATATGCTTCCTGCCAGATCTGGGAATATTCTTCGCCGCCCAGCCGTTTTACATTTGATACATATGTATCAAAATTCGTCATGGGCTCCGTCCCCTGGATAAAGCGCTGGCGCATTTTTGTCACATAATTTTTCATGTTGTCCACCGCTTCATTGCTCTGCTTCTCCTGCTCGGCAGACAACTGGCACGCCGGAGGCATCTTGTAGGAGGTGTCGCCCCTGGACCATGTCTTGACCGCCTCGATATAAGTATCCGGCTGCTGGGACAGCACAAATTCCGAAACCGTGCCGAAGGTAGGGAACGCAATGGTAACGGGATCCGCATACTGATTAAATGCCTTGATCTCTGTATCTACAAATCTTACCTTTTCATCCATGCCATCCTTCAGCTGCTTCTCGCCGTTTACGACCTCATAGCTCTCGCCCTCTATGCCCCATGTCAGATAGTCGGATCCTCTGGGCGACAGCATATAGTCGATGATGTAGCAGGCCGCCTCCGCATGGCCGTCTTCTACCGCCTTGTTTGTCACAACAGTGGTATCTCTGTGAAATGTATTGATATCGGAGTAGCACCACTGCTTGCCGTCTGCCGTCCTGGGCCATTCCACAGCCGCGAACTCTGCCGCGGGAGCCTTTTCACGGAGAATGGACAGATAGGAGCCGTTCCGCTCATAGTCAAAATGATCCGCATCTGCCTTCCAGGCCCCTGCGAAATTGCCGGTCACGCGCTCTTGGCGTTTCTCCAGGGAAGTGCCCTCAAACATATTGTAGATCAGGCCGTCTGTGTTCCAGCGGTTCATCTCCGCCAGGTATTGCTTGTACGCATCCGTCATAAAACCGTATATGACGGTCTCATTTCCGTTTTCATCGGTCTGTACGATCGGATCGTCGTCTATGCCGTAGGCAGTGAGGAAATATTTCCATCCAGAAGACGCCATGCACACAGGCTCTTCATCCTGCTGGCCGTTGCCGTTGGGGTCCTGCTGCTTAAACGCGCAGAGCACGTCGTACCACTCGGCCATATTGGTGGGAACTTCCTTTCCCACCGCGTCCAGCCAGTCCTTGCGGATGGCGAGCCCGTACAGGGACGACGCCGCACGGTCTTCTTCTTTATTAATATCGTACAGAGTGCTCACAAATGTATAAGAACCGTCATTCAGCTTCAGATCCCTGGCGATAAGCGGATTTTCCTCCACGATCCTGGAAAAATTCGGCATATATTTCTCCATGTACTCGTTCAGCCGCACAGACACGCCGTCGCTGTACATGCCGGCCAGGCCGCCCTTATATTGCTCCATGTTTTTTGCGGTGATCACATCCGGATAATCCTTTGCCGCCATCATGGGCAGGTAGGATTCGTACCCGGTTGCCACCTTAAACTGAATTTGGATGCCTACGGACTCCTGAATGGCTTTCAGACCCTCCATCTCGGTCCAGTAAGTCTGATAATACTCATCAGTGCCTCCCATAAGCCACCAGGATACGGTAATGCCCTCTGTCTCAAATTTCTTCGCGTCAGGATCTGACGCAGTCTTCGCTGTGCCGTCCGTGCTGCCGCTGCCGCACCCCGCAAGCAGGCAAAGAAGCATTGCCGCGGCCAGTACAGAAGATACGATTTTCTTTTTCATGTAGATATTTCCCCCTTTTCAAAAACTCCGGGTATCTGTCTTACATGACCAGTATAGCAGAAATATCCTCCGTTTTCTACGTTCCGCCGGAAAAAACATAGGATTTAATTTGCTTTCCTTCCTCCGCGGTGGTATACTGACAAAGTGCGGCATAAGCTGCAAAAGAACCTAATACAAGCGAGGAAAGATATATGAACCCTATTCAGACTACCACTACATTAAAAGAGCGCTACTCCGGCATCCTGCTCCACCCCACCAGCCTGCCCTCTCCTTACGGCATCGGTGATTTCGGACAGGACTGCCGGGATTTTATCGACTACCTTGTCCGGGCGGGACAGAAGCTGTGGCAGGTGCTGCCCTTAGGCCCTACGGGCTACGGCAACTCCCCCTACTCCTGTTATTCCGCTTTCGCGGGACAGCCCCTGCTGATCAGCCCGGACCGCATGGTGGCGGACGGCCTGCTGACAGAAAAAGACCTGCTGCCCCTGCCCAAAAACGATCCCAAAAAGGCCGACTACGACGGGGCCCGGGCATACAAGACCCGGCTGTTCCAAAAGGCCTATGAAAATTTCAAAAAAATAACCTCCGGCCCTCTGCGGGAAGATTACGAAAGGTTCTGTGAGGAGCAGTCTTACTGGCTGGCAGATTACGCTCTGTTCATGGCGCTGAAGGACGCCAACGACGGCGCGTCCTGGCTGGACTGGCCGGACGACATGCGCATCCCCACTCCCGCCCAGAGAAAAGCGCTGGCGGACACTTACCGGGACGCCGTGGGCTATCACTGCTTTGTCCAGTTCCTGTTTTTCCGCCAGTGGATGTCTATAAAAGCCTATGCGAACGAAAGCCATATCCGCATCATCGGGGACGCCCCCATCTTTGTAGCGCTGGACAGCGCCGACGTGTGGGCCAACAAACATCTGTACCAGCTGGACAGCAAGGGCTATCCTCTGGCCGTCTCCGGCGTGCCCCCCGACTATTTCAGCGCTACGGGACAGCTGTGGGGCAATCCCCTCTACGACTGGGAGGCCCGCCGCAGGGAAGACTACAAATGGTGGAACGCCCGGGTGCGGCAGCTGCTCACCATGGTGGACATCGTCCGCATCGACCATTTCCGGGGCTTTGCCGGATACTGGTCCGTGCCTTACGGGGAAAAGACCGCCGTCAACGGAGAGTGGAAGGAAGGACCCGGCGCTTACCTGTTCCAGTCGCTGGAGCGCAACCTGGGCAAGGATCTTCCTATCTGGGCGGAGGACCTGGGCGTTATCACGGAGGACGTGACCGCCCTTCGGGACAAATTTGCTTTTCCCGGCATGAAAGTGCTGCAGTTCGCCTTTGAGGATCCCAACGACAATGAGATGATGCCTCATCACCACATAGAGAACAGCATCTGCTATACCGGCACCCACGACAACGACACAAGCCGGGGCTGGTACAACCACGCGGGACGGGCCGCCCGGAAAAAAGCCCGCATGTACATGAACACCGGCGCGGCGGACATTACATGGGCGTTCATCCGCACTGCTCTTGCCAGCAACGCCCGGTACTGCGTCATCCCTATGCAGGATGTGCTGGACCTGGACAGCGACTGCCGCATGAACACCCCCGGCACCGCCGAAGGCAACTGGACGTGGCGGTTCACCGCTGACCAGCTGGATCCTGACTGGACCGCCTACCTGGCGAAGCTTACCCGGCTGTACAACCGCTGAAGACCGTCCCTTTTTTGCAGATTGGAGGACCTATGATACGAATTACCATTATCATGCTGACGGTAGTGCTGTTTCTCGTACTCAGCCTTCCCATTGCCCTGGTCGCCTGGATCATCGGCCGGTTCAGCCCTTACACAAAGGACATTATGACCCTGCGCGTGGTCCAGGCCACGTTCCGTCTGATCCTGTGGGAGTCCGGCGGGACCTTTATCCGGAAGGGACTGGACAACATCCCCAAAGACCGGGCCGCCCTGTTCGTGCTGAACCACAACAGCATGTTCGACATTCCCATCACCTACGCGGAGATGCCCCGGCTCACCGGCTTTGTGTCCAAAAAAGAGATGCGGAAGGTACCCCTGCTGAACATGTGGATGATCTTCCTCCACTGCCAGTTCCTTGACCGGAGCAGCGCCCGCGCGGGCCTGCAGACCATACTGGACTGCATCCAGTGCATAAAGGACGGCATTTCCATCTGCATCTGCCCGGAAGGCACAAGAAGCATGGACGGCAAACTGCTGGAGTTTAAGGACGGCAGCTTTAAGATCGCCTTAAAGACCGGCTGCCCCATCGTCCCCATCGCCTACAACCACACGGCGGATCTGTTTGAGAACCAGTTTCCCAGAGTGGTGCCCCGGAAGGTCGTCATGGAGGTGGGAAAACCCATCGACCCCGCGGACCTGACCGACGAGGAAAAGAAACACATCGGCAGTTACGTGCGCGGCATCATTCAGGAAATGATGGACGCCAACGAACCCCTGACGCGCTGAAGACTGCGCGGCTGTCTACCACGAGTTGCAGATTGAATCTGACAGTATAAATGATGGAAGAAAAAGGGATATATTGTCAGAGAAGGATCTACAAAAGCAGGCAAATGGCTGGCGTTCAAGGAAAACTAAAAAAGCGAGTGAACCGGAGCATCTCCAATTCACTCGCCATTTTTTATTTAATACAGTTATCAAATTTCAATGGTACTAACCTGAAACTTATCTCCTATACGATATACCTTGTAATAAAACGGATTGTTCTCCGCCCACGCCTGATCTTTTTCCGCGCGCTCCAAATATTTGTCATAGGCCGCCACATAGCCGTCGTGCATCACGGCCTCCGCGTCCAGCCTTGCTTGTATGGCATCCGCCATATTGGAAAAATATCCGAGATGGTAATGGACACCTTGAAAGGTGATGTTTACCCGATACGATCCGCTTTTGGTGAGAAACAGGCCGCGAAAGCCGCTTTTGTTTTCCCGCCGGTCGCTGTGGATCCGGTTGAGTCGTTCAATGCAGGTGTTGTCCTGATAGTGCATGTGCTCGTGCATCTTTGTGCTCTGCTCCTGGTTTTTGCATCCGCAGCTTTGGGTTCGCCCATGTACCAAACTCATAGTGTTAATGTCCAGTTCATTGCCGCAATCGCACCGACAATGCCAAAAGGTTTCTCTTGGCGGATCGCCTTTTGCCACGGGATACAAGGCAATCAGGCGTCCAAACCGCCTTCCGGTAATGTCTTTTTTATTGACCGAGCTTTGATGGAGTTTGCATCCGCAACTGCGGGTGTGTCCGCTTTTTAACTGCAAAGCTGGAACGGTACGTTCCTTTCCACAATTGCAGCGACATAGCCAGCATACGTGTCCGCGTTTGTCTTTTCCTGCCACTCGAAGTGCCGTCAATTCCCCAAACTGTCTGCCGGTCAGATCTTCCATCTGCTGCTTCGAGGCATATTGCTTGGGCACACATCCGCAACTCTGCGCGTTTCCACTAATAAGTTCAACGCGTCTGCACAAGATTTCTTGCCCGCAATCGCACCTGCAAGTCCACAAAATGCAACCGCCTTTTCGTTTACCGGAATCACCCGTTACGGTCAACTTTCCGAAACGCTGCCCGATTAGATCTGTCACCTGCAGCCCTTTCGGTTTGGTTTCACAACCGCAATTCGTCACGATCCCGCTTTTGAGTTGAGAACGAAATGCTAAAATCTCGCCGCCGCAGTCACATTTGCAGCGCCAGAGAATGCTGTGTCCCTTTCGTTTTCCGGAGTCTTCTATAACTATCAGCTTCCCGAAACGGTTGCCGACCAAATCCTTTTTCTTGTATACACTCGTCATTTTTTCACCTATTTTGGAACTTATCGTTTGCGAGTAATGATTGCGCACAATCCAATATTGTGATCATCTCCGTTCTGATTTATGAATGAGTCCGATCGCATCGTACAGTCACCCGCGCACGTCCGCCGATAGTGCAGGAAAACAGGGTCAAATCCCAATCATCACTTTTCATTTCCTCCACGGCGGTTGGTGCGAGTGTTTCTACGACCATCACCTCATACGAGAACTCGTTTCCAGCCACATCGGAAAAAAGCACGCTGTCGCCGGGCGAGAGATTTTTAAGCCTCCCGAAATGAGAAGTGTAATTGTGCGCACAAATGACAA
>CANQHX010000022.1 GCA_947623905.1 uncultured Lachnospiraceae bacterium | reverse complement strand
AGCTCTTTCCTGCAAAGACTGTACACCACGCCTCTGACGGCGGGAGACTTTATTTTGGGCTACCTTCTGCCGATCCTGCCTATCTGTATCGCGCAGTCGGTCATATGCTATGGAGTGGCGGTAATTTTAGGACTTAAGGTGACGGTTCATCTTGTAATTTCTGTTCTGTTTACATTTCCTGTCGCGCTGCTGTTTGTGTCTATGGGGCTTTTGTGCGGCAGCATTTTCACGGATAAGCAGGTGGGCGGCATCTGCGGGGCTTTACTTACGAACCTGACCGCGTGGCTCTCCGGTATCTGGTTTGACCTGGAGCTGGTGGGCGGCGTGTTTCAAAAGATCGCGAACCTGCTGCCCTTCGTCCATGCCGTGGAGATGGAGCGGGCTGTGCTGTGCGGAGATTACGCGGGAGTGTTCCCGCATATCTGGTGGGTATCGGGCTATGCCGCCGCCGTGACCGCCATAGCGATAGTTACCTTTTGGCGGCAGATGGAGAGACAGTGAGCCGGACGATAAAAAGAATTTTCGCTGATGGAGTCTCCCTCTCGGGAAGGGGAGAAATGTTTCGGAAAACAACATGAACTCGGCACATTCTGCGCCGCAACCGCCGGTTGACAGATTTCCAACCGCCGTTTGGTGGACTGCAACCGCAAAAAAGGCTATGATTTTCATTGCGGATGGCAGATAAGACCGCCGACAAATCCATACGGAGGAACGAAACATGATCTTAGCAGACAAGATAACAAATTTAAGAAAAAAGAATGGCTGGTCGCAGGAGGATCTTGCGGAGAAGATGCAGGTGTCCCGGCAGGCCGTCTCCAAATGGGAGGGCGCGCAGACCGTGCCGGATCTGGAGAAGATTTTGACGCTGAGCCGGCTTTTTGGCGTCACCACAGATTACCTTCTCAAGGACGAGATCGAGGATGAAGAATTTACGGATGATGTAGAACATGTGCCTGTCAAACGGGTTTCTCTCGCTCTTGCCAACGAATTTTTAGCGTGGAGAAGCCAGGCAGCCAAACGCATTGCCGCCGCCGCATTTTTGTGTATTGTCGCCGTGATTCCGCTGCTTCTCCTGAGTGCCGCAGCGGAAATGCCGGGACATCCTGTTTCCGAAAATATAGCCGCTGGTATGGGACTTGTTGTTTTACTTGTTTTCGTTGCGGTCGCCGTTGTGATCTTCGTCTCCTGCGGTTTCAAAAATTCCCCCTTTGAGTTTATCGGCAGGGAGCCCTTTGAAACGGAGTACGGCGTGGACGGCATGGCAAAGGAAAAGCAGAGGGCGTATAGACCGGCTTACGTAAAAAGCAATATCATCGCCGCCTGTCTGTGTGTTCTCTCGCCAATCCCGCTTTTTGTGGGTATGGTTACGGAAAAAGAGTTTTTTATGGTGGTCATGCTGACTGTCACGCTGTTCCTGGCCGGGATCGGATCCGCCCTTTTTATCCTTGCCGGTGTGCGCTGGACCAGCATGCAGAAACTTTTGAAAGAGGGAGATTACGCGCTGAGGGATCAGAAGAAAATCCGTATTAAGGAAACTGTCTCCACGATTTATTGGCTGACTGCGGCCGCCGTGTATATCGGCTGGAGCTTTTTGACGAACGATTGGACGATCACATGGGTTGTCTGGCCGGTTGCGGGGATATTGTTTGCCGTTGCCATGTGCCTTTGCAATCTGTTCATGTACCGGGATACCGGCAGATAGCATGCGCCCCGCCCTGTTCCTTCCGCGGAAGGAACAGGGCGGGGCGCGGTTTATCTGCAAAAAATTTTTAAAGCACTTTCAGCGCGTAGCCGTATTTACAGTGCTCCGGCCGGTCCTTTGGCATATTCACCAAAAGCGCCTCGTCGGTCTGCTTCCATTTCAGGGGACCGTAGCCCAGAAGCTCCACGGAGTGGATCTGGGGGTTGGTGCCGTTTTTGCCCAGGGTCTCGATGGCAGCGGTCTTTCCCGGCCAGCCCATGACGATGGCGTAGATGGCGTCGCCCTTCTGGGTGAACCGCACATCGTAATACTTGAAAGTAGTGGTAATGTTGAACTCAGCCTCGTCGGCGCCGTCCTCCAGCTGGGCGTTGACCATGGCGATGTCGTAATCGCTGTCCAGCACTTCCGTTTCGCCCTCTCCGGGCACCTTATAGGGGCGGGTGCCGTAGATGGCTTCTCCGTTGATCTTCAGCCAGCCGCCTACCTGTCCCAGGATCCGTTTCGCTTCCGGATGGAAGGAGCCGTCGGCGTAGGGGCCTATGTTCAGCAGGAGATTGCCGTTTTTGGACACCACGTCGCACAGCTGATGGATGATCCGCTTGGCGGATTTGTATTTGGGCTCCTGGACCATGCACCAGGTCACCTGATCCTCCAGGCGGTCGTCGGTCTGCCAGGGAAATTCTTTTGCCTCGCTGAAATTGCCCCGCTCAATGTCGTATATGCCTACGCCCATGGGGAAATCTTCCTGCTTATATGTAATGACGGCGTTTTTGTCCTGATAGTAGTGGGCTGTCATCTCTTTGCGCACCCGCTCGTCGATGATGCAGGTGCGGCTGTCAAAATAGATGGCGTCGGGATGGTATTTGTCCACCACTTCGTTGATCCGGTCCATCCACATCTGGTTGAAGGACGCGTCGGGCAGCTGATAGGGCATATACCGGCTGGTCTCCAGAGGGAGGGATTTCCAGTAGTATTTTTCATTTGCGGGGTTGTATACGTCCGCGTCCGGATCGGAGGACATGAACCAGCCCCAAAGCCACTGGTGGTGGAAGGTGGCCAGCACCTTGATGCCGCGTTTGCGGAATGCCTCGGCACATTCGCCGAACACATCCCGGTGAGGGCCTTCCTTTACGGCGTTGATGGGATTTACCTGGCTGTCCCACATGGAAAAATTGTCCGCGTGTTCCGTGACCGGGCCGGCGTATTTCGCGCCGGAGAGCTCCACCAGATCCGCCCATTCCTCGGGGTCGAATCGGTCGCCGGTCATCATGGGGTAAAAGTCCTTGTAGCCGAATTCACTTACGGGGCCGAAAGTCTCCTGATGATGGTTGTAGATGTCATTGCCCTTCGCGTACATGTTCCGGCTGTACCATTCGTTCTTGTAAGCGGGAACACTGTAGGGGCCCCAGTGAAAGAACAGGCCGAACTTGGCGTCCCGGAACCATTCCGGCGCTTCCCGCTTCAGATCATCCCACTGCAGTGTTTCGTTGATATCGTTATTCATAGTTCTCCTCATGATCAGCCCGGCAGTGTGATCCTTCCCGCCGCGGCTGTTTTTTTATTTGTTTTCTTTTACCGGATACCGGTAAAATGCCAGCAGAGGCAGATACGTTACGGCGTCGGTGATGGGACACGCTACCGGATCCGCCTGCCAGCCGAAGGATACTTCGCCGCCTGCCTGCAGCGGCCGCTCCAGATGCAGGAAGATCTGGTCCTTCCTGCCTTCCTTGGGGGAGGAGATCGTCTCGATCTTTACCTCGCCCCGGCTGTCCGTCACGGTAAAGCCGCTGTCCTTGCCGGAATTGGCGGGGAGCACAAAGCCCGCGCGCACGTTGGAGAAGGTCAGCGCAACGGTGCTGCCGTCAGATACGGCGCCGGTGATGTCCGGCGCGGCAAATTCAGGAGCGCCGTAGAGCACATGTCCCGCCAGCTTTGCCATGCGCTCGCCGTAGAGCATGTTGGCGTGGGCGCTGTTGTGGATCCCGTCGGAAAGACTGGCGCCCAGGGTGGGCAGCACATATACGTCCTTTATGTCGTGGGCGGCCATGCGCTGGGCTTCCTTTACCATGCCCCAGCCCGGATCGTTCTCGCCGTTGATCTGGCGGTTCAGCTGGAAGGTAAAGAATTTCACGTCATATCCCAGATCCCTGCGGAAAGCGTTTATCATCTCATAGTAACGGTCTTTGTAATCCACACATTTGTGATCCGTGTCATTGCAGCCCTGGTACCAGATAACGCCGGCAACAGGCCCGCACTTTCTGGCGCGCTCCAGCATATTGTTGTAGAGCTTTCCCTTGCCGGGCGCCCATCGCTTCATAGGCATGCCGCCCATGGCGGTGGCGATGAGGCCTACGGGATAATGGGATATGCGGCGGAACATCTTCGCGAACTGCAGGTGCGGTCCCACGCCGGAAACGCCCATGTCCGCGTTGGGGGAATCCGCGCCGAAAGAGGATTCGTTCAGCGGATGGGATGCCAGATCCCATTCCTCCCGGTTGCGGTAGACGTGTACGCCCAGCTCCGGGGCGTCGTAGCCGGTGTCCTTGCCGTGGCCGGCAGAGTTGGACTGGCCGCCCATGATGAATACGTCTCCCACGCCTACGTGGAGCCTTGCGTCTCCGCGGAACATCCATACGATGTCATCGTGGGTGCAGTATGTCTCCAGACCGGTTTCGATCCGGTACAGGCCCCCTGCGGGAATGGTCATCTCAGCGGACCATGTGCCCTTCATGGGATCGGTTTCATCCGGGGTGCTTTCCGTGTAGGTCCAGGGGATGATCTGGCTGTTGTCCTCTTCCTGGAGCAGACGGATCACGGGCCTGGCTTTTTCCACGCCCTGCCGGATGGCATCCACAGGGACGATCCACGTGCCGCTGAAGCTGACGGCGGCCCTGCCGTCTGTATGCTGCACGATCTGCCAGTCGGAGAGTCCCTTTTCTATAAATACTCCATGCATATGTAAATCAGACCTTTCGTAAAAAGTATATATCCGAAATGATGTTTACCTATGCCATTATACCTATTAAAAACAGTCTTGTAAAGCAAATGTGTTCCTCACGGAAGGAATTTTTTGTGAACTGAACATATTTTATCGACTTTTTTGAAAGAACATGGTATGATAAAAGGCACGGGTTTGGCGGTATGCCTGATCCAAATAGGAGAATGCAGATCATTAGAAAATGAGAGTGGTGACGATATATGAACTGGTTCCGCAGATTTATGACCGGCAGATACGGCAATGATAATCTTAATAATTTTCTCCTGATCCTTGCCCTGATCTGTATCGTGTTGTCTACGTTTACCCGCCTGCTCCTGCTGGAAGCGGTGGGGCTGGCATGTCTGTGCGTGTGCTATTTCCGCATGTTTTCCAGAAATGTGGGGAAACGGGCGCAGGAGAATCAGCTGTTTCTGGAGTGTAAGGGCAGGGTGACCCGCTTTTTTTCCAGAGAAAAAAACGTGATGTCCCAGCGGAAGGACTATCATATCTATACATGCAGCAAGTGCAGACAGAAGATACGCATTCCCCGGGGAAAGGGACGCATAGAGATCACCTGTCCCAGGTGCGGCAACCGGTTTGTCAAAAAGAGTTGAGATAAGAGAGGATCAGATTGTTCGGATATATTCAGGCAAACAGCGCGGAATTAAAAATGAAAGAATACTGCCGGTACAGGGGCTTTTACTGCGGCCTGTGCAGGCGTCTTCTGAAAAAATACGGATTGACGGCACAGATGCTGCTCAGCTATGATATGACCTTTCTCATTCTGCTGCTCACCGGTCTGTACGAGCAGGATACGGATACCCGGAAGATCCTGTGCCCCCTCCATCCGTCACGCAGGCAGATGGCGCTGACCAATCGTTTCACGGATTACGCGGCTGACATGACTGTGGCGCTGGCCTATTTTGATCTGCGGGACGACTGGGACGACGACCGCAATCCCGCGGGCCTTGCGGGGGCGAAGCTTTTGAAAAAGCATTATGACCGGATAAAGGAGCGCTATCCCCGCCAGTGCGGAGCGATAGAGGAGTATGTGGAGCAGCTGCAGCGGTGCGAACTGTCAGACTGTGACGATCTGGACCGGGTGGCGGGCCTGACGGGACGGATGCTGGGGGAGATCTTTCTGTATAAAAAGGACAGATGGAGCACGTATCTGTGGCAGACAGGTTTTTTCCTGGGCAAATTCATCTACCTGATGGATGCCTGGGAGGATCTGGATAAGGACACAAAGAGAGGCCGGTATAACCCTCTCTGGTCCCACAGGAACGATGAAGAGTATGAACAGTGGATCGACGGCATTCTGACCATGATGATGGCGGAATGCTGCCGGGCTTTTGAGATGCTGCCCATCGTGCAGGACGCGGATATGATGCGGAACATTCTATACGCGGGCGTCTGGGTGCGGCGGGACCTGGTGCGGGAAAAGGCACGGGCAAAAGAGGAAAAGAAACGCGGCAAAGATAAAGGAGAGCAGCATGGATCCTTATAAAGTTCTGGGGGTATCGCCGGATGCCACAGATGAAGAGATCAAAAAGGCATACAGGACCCTCAGCCGGAAATATCACCCTGACGCCAACATCAACAACCCCAATAAAGCCCAGGCGGAGGAGATGTTCAAGCGGGTGCAGCAGGCTTATGATATCATCATGAAGCAGCGCAGCGGCGGCGGAGATTATCAGTCGGCCTACGGACAGGGCGGATATGGACAGGGCTACGGAGGCTTTGGAGGCTTTGGCGGCTTTGGCCGCCAGGCGCAGAATGAGACGGAGGATCAGGTGCGCATGCGCGCCGCTGCCAATTATATCAACAGCGGACATTTCCAGGAAGCGCTGAACGTGCTGAACAGCCTGTCCGGCAGAAACGGCCAGTGGTATTTTCTCCATTCACTGGCAAACAGCGGCATGGGGAACAACGTGACCGCTATGGAGTCCGCCCGGCAGGCAGTGAACATGGAGCCGAACAACCAGCAGTACCGTATGCTGCTTCAGCGGCTGGAGAGCGGCGGAGGCTGGTATCAGTCCATGGGCACCGGTTATGGCAGAGGCATGACGGGAGACGACTGCATGCAGTGCCTGTATATGAACCTGTTGTGCAACTGCTGCTGTACGCCCTGCTGTTAGGACCGCGCCGCCGGCGCGGCTGACAGAAAGAATGAGGTGAACGCGCTATGGCGTTTGACGGTATCGTAGTGGCGGCTCTGGCAAAGGAACTGAACGAAGCTTTGTCGGAGGGCCGTATTTATAAGATCGCCCAGCCGGAGCGGGATGAGATCTTTCTCACCGTCCGCAGGGGAAAGGAGCAGAGGGGCCTTCTGATCTCGGCGGGAGCCGGGCTGCCCCTTGTCTATCTCACTGACCAGAAAAAGACGGGGCCTATGGAGGCTCCTAATTTTTGCATGCTGCTGCGGAAGCACATGCAGAACGGGCGCATCGTGAGAGTGTCCCAGCCGGGGCTGGAACGGGTGCTGGTGCTGGAGGTGGAGCACAGAAATGAACTGGGAGATCTGTGTATCCGGAAGCTCATCGTGGAGATCATGGGCAAACACAGCAATATCATATTCTGTGACGCGGATGATACCATTCTGGACAGCATCAAGCACATTTCCGCCAACGTAAGCTCCGTGCGGGAGGTGCTGCCGGGACGGACATGGTTCATTCCCGACACGATGGGAAAGACAGATCCCCTTACCGTGACGAAGGAGGCCTTCCGGACGCTGCTGGAGGGCAGGCCCGGCCCTGTATCAAAAGAGCTTTATATGACATTTACCGGCGTCAGCCCTGTTATGGCCCAGGATATCTGCGCCCAGGGGGAGCTGGATCCGGATATTCCCTACGGCAGCATGGGAGAAGTGGAGCGCATCCATCTGTACGGCTGTTTTTCCCGGACCATGGAACGGGTAAGAAAAGGCGATTTTGCCCCCTGTCTTGTATATGAGGAAGATCAGGTGGCGGAGTTTTCTGCCCTGCCCCTGCATCAGTACCGGCAGGAGCAGATCCGTTATATGGATTCCATGTCCCGGGTGCTGTCTGATTATTACGCGGAGAAAAATGTCATATCCCGCATCCGCCAGCGTTCTGCGGACCTGCGGCGGATCGTCCAGACGACCCTGGAGCGGGACGTGAAGAAATACGACTTGCAACTGCGCCAGATGAAGGATACGGAAAAAATGGATAAATACCGCCTGTACGGGGAATTACTCCACACATACGGGTACAGCGCGGCGCCCGGGGCGCGAAAGCTGGAATGCGTGAATTATTATGACGGTCAGCCGGTGACCATTCCGTTGGATCCCCAGCTGACGGCGGCAGAAAACGCCGGGAGATTTTTTGACCGGTACGGCAAGCTGAAGAGGACCCGGGAGGCGCTTACTCAGCTTCTGGCGGAGACGAAAGAGGAGATCGATCATCTGGAGAGCGTCAGCCGTTCTCTGGATACCGCCCGCACAGAAGGAGATCTGGAGCAGATCCGGGAGGAACTGGTCATTGCAGGCTATATCCGGCGCAGGGATGGCCGGAAGAAGCAGCGGCAGGCGG
Source organism: uncultured Lachnospiraceae bacterium (assembly GCA_947623905.1). Taxonomy (GTDB): domain Bacteria; phylum Bacillota; class Clostridia; order Lachnospirales; family Lachnospiraceae; genus CANQHX01. The sequence continues at coordinate 21,064 of CANQHX010000022.1, read as the reverse complement.
TGAGCAGGCCGTGGCACTATATCTCTTCGGACGGATTTGACATCTATGTGGGGAAAAATAATCTGCAGAACGAGGAGATCACATTCCATCTGGCCGAGGGCAGTGACTGGTGGTTTCACGCCAAGGACATGCCCGGTTCCCATGTGATCGTCAAATGCAGAGGAGAAGAGCCTCCGGACCGCACCTTTGAGGAGGCGGCGTCTCTGGCCGCCTATCACTCCAGGGGCGAGGGAAACGCGGAAGTGGATTATGTGCAGCGCAAGCATGTGAAAAAGCCCAACGGCGCCAAGCCGGGCTTTGTAGTGTACTATACCAATTACTCCATGGTGCCTACCGGGGATCTGTCCGGTGTGACATTGGCGGAAGAGTAGAAAGAAGAAGGGAGGATCACGGGATGTACGAGATTGCCATCTGTGATGACGATGCAGCCTTTGCCTCTGAATTTCAAGTTCTGCTGTCGGACGTACTGGAAGAAAAAGACGCGGAATATCATGTGTCGGTTTTTGAAGATCCTGAGGATCTGCTTAGGACCATTGAAAGTGGGAAGCGGTATGACCTGCTCTTTCAGGATGTGCTCTTTGATACGGAAAAAGGGATCACCTTTGTGAAGCGTATGCGGGAACAGGGATGGGGCGCCGATGTGGTGTTTGTCACTACATGCATGGAATACGCGGTGGAAGGCTACGATGCCTATCCGATGCATTACCTGCTCAAGCCGGTATCCCGTGAGCGGCTGACGGAGATCATGGAGCGTTTCCTGCAAAAACATACCCCGCAGATCATGTGCCTCCGAACGCCCAAGGGCATCGTGCAGTTCCGTGTTGGGGACATCCTTTATTTTGAGGTGTACAATCACGACATCATCCTTCACAAGACGGACGGAAGCCAGATGACTTTCCGCAGGACTACGCTCCAGGAGATGGAAAGCTCTCTTCCCATGAACCGGTTTGTGCGCTCTCACAGAAGCTATCTGGTAAATATGGAACACATCTCTGAAGTGCTGCGCTACCAGATCCGGCTCTCTACCGGGGAGACGATCCCCATCAGCAAGCGGCTGTACCAGAACGTGGTCCACAGCCTGATCGACTTTGATGACAATACGCTGCTCAATGTGTAGCGGCTTTCTCTGTATTGGATGCCAGGCATAAGTTGCTTTTTACGGAAAAACTATCCGGCATGCGTTCTATTATCAGCATGCTGCCGTATTTTTCCGCGATCCGTTCCATGGCGACCAGACCGTGGCCGTGTTCGTTTCCGGGCGTTTCCGTATCTGCTTTTTCCGAATGATCCTTCCGGTCATCCGTGCTGTTCACACATTTGATAAACAGGAAATTGTTCCGCAGCCTCATCTGCACGATGATACTGCGGTCTTTTTCTTTGTCCATGCGCCTGCATGCTTCCAGCGCGTTCTGCAGCATATTGCTCAGGAATACGCTCAGATCCTCGTCTGCCATGGGCAGCTCCGGCGGCACGTTCAGGCGGGCGTCCACCTGTATGCCTTCCGCTTTTGCCTGGTTCAGATAGGTTCCCGCGATGACATTTACCAGGAGATTGTGGCTGTAACGTCCTTCGGGCATTTGGTCCATCTCGCTGGTTACGGAGGTGATATACCTGCGGGCGCGCTGGATGTCGCCGCTTTCCAGGATCCCGGACAGGGCGGTCATGTGATGGCGCATCTCATGGCGCGCCGAGTTTGTAAACTTGTTGGCTTCCACCAGCCGGTTATAGCTTTCCAGCGTCAGACGGCTGCGCTCCTTCAGGATAACGATCTCCGCGTTGACATTGAGGGCCCGGCGGATAACGCCGGTGACCATGATGACCATGGCGCTGACGGAGATGATATCAGCCAAAAAGGAAACGATGGGGAGAAAGTCTCCCATGGCGATGGAGGAAAACAATGTGCCCAGCATAGAGCCGGTTTCAGAGATGACCTGGGTGTCCGTGGCCGCGGTCCTGGCCAGGTTCAGGGAACAGAGGACGATGATGGCGGCGATGCCTGCTGCCCAGCGGCCTTTATGGGGATAGGCCATGAGCTGTTTTTTGTGGAGAAAGGCTTCCATGATGTAGGCGGCTCCGAAAGCCCCGAGGAGCAGGAACGCGGAAACACCGCTGCGGCCTGTCATCAGAAATTGCCCGCTGTGAAGGTTGGATATAGTCATGAATAGTTCGTAGAGGAACCATACTGCCGTGCACAGGCAGAGCGCCGGTTTCCGCCAGTGGGTCAGCCGGAGGGCGAGATACAGGAAGAGGGGCGCCAGGTACAGGATCTCCACGTAGTTCTGGACGACAAAGTCGTCTACTACATAACCGGAAAGGATGCCGTAATATGCCGGCGAAGAGTTTAAGGATCTGGTTAAGAACAGCAGGACAAAATACAGGCTCAGCAGCAGGATGTGCCAGTCTGATCGGTTGCTGGAAATGTCCATGAGATAGACCGCGGCGATAAACAGAGCAAAAAGGGCGTAGACGGTCAGCATGGCCATGATGGGAGTTTCTTCAACAAGGATCATAGAAAACTTGGAATCTTCATTGCCCAAAATCGGATATGCAGGGATAAAATACTCCGACTGTTCAGAAAAATAAGTGGTAATGATCAATGTTTTTCCTACATAATCCGCAGGCAGGGACATACAGACGTTCCTGCCGCTAAAGTCTGTCTCCCGTTCCCGGTAGATGCGCTCCAGTTCTTCTCGGACAGACGACAGAAAACCGCCGCCGGTCCGTTCTGTCCCGTGAAAATCCGTGTAGAGCAGCTCGTCCTCCAGAAAGATCTCTACGCCGTTATACAGGGAACCCCATTCTATCTGGGCAAAGGGGATATCCTCTGTGAGTACCCGGCTGATCCGTACGGCCTGGATGCCTTCGGGAAATGAAGGGACAAATTCGTCTGAAAAGACCGGTTCATATTCCTGTACATTTCCGTTTACCAGGATCTCATAGTGCCATCCGTTTTTCTTGTTGGCCGTATCGTTGAGCGAGATATCCCGGTTGTTTGTGTGGCTCAGGGCGTAGAACACCATCAGGATAAAAACTGTCACTGCCAGCAGGAACAGAATGCCTCCTGCATATTTCCATGGACGCGCGGATCTCACTGTTAGCTAGCTCCTTTCCGAACTCAAAATGTGTCTATAACAATATTATCGCAGATTATCTTCCAAAAATCCACTGTTTTTACAGGGGCGTTTTGTCCCGTTTACGTCATGTCATGTTCCGTTTGCGCCAAATTTATATTTTTATGGAAATTTCGCGCATCCTTCATTCCGGTTCCGGAGCGGTGACGATCAGAGACGGCTGCTATCATCTTCACTTGACGGCAGAGGCGGTTTTGTGTATAATATTTCACTGGAATGTTTTGCCGGACAGGTTCCGCATTTGTTGATCTGTTCCGGAACACACACCACTATCTGCCGGAAAAGAGGGAGTTCCAATGATAAAGAGCATGACCGGGTTCGGCCGCTGCGAGGTCAGCGGGGAAGAAAAAAAGCTGACTGTGGAAATGAAGTCGGTAAACCATAAATATTTTGACGCCAATATCCGTATGCCCCGAAAGCTGGCCATGTATGAAAATCAGGTGCGCTGCCAGATGAAAAAATATCTGGAGCGGGGCAAGATCGATGTGTTCATTACCGTGGAGGATCTCGGCGGAGGCGCGGGGAACCTTCATTATAATGAAGCCATGGCGGAGACGTATCTGAACTGTTTTCAGAAAATGAGCGAGCGGTTTCATATTGAAAATACCGTGACCACCGTGGATCTGGCCCGCCTGCCGGAGATCTTCACTATGGAAGAGCCGGAGGAGGATCAGGAAAAGACAAAGGAGCTGCTGATCCAGGCGGTAGACGGGGCCTGCAGGATGATGGAGGAAGCCCGCGCCAAAGAAGGCGAACGGCTGAGGACCGACCTGCTGGGCAAGCTGGAGCAGCTGAAGAAGCATGTGGATTTTATCGAACAGCGTTTTCCGGCTGTTCTGGAGGAATATCGCAGTAAGCTGAAACAGCGGGTGATGGAAGTCCTGGAACAGGCGGAGCTCGACGAATCCAGGATCGCCGCGGAAGTGACCATGTATACGGACCGCACATGTGTGGACGAGGAGCTTGTGCGGCTGCGCAGCCATATCCAGATGGTGGAGGATACGCTCCTTTCCGACGGGTCCATGGGCAAAAAACTGGATTTTCTCGCCCAGGAGATGAACCGCGAGGCAAATACCATTTTATCCAAGTCCGGCGATCTGGAGATCACCAATACCGGCATCGGACTGAAGACCGGTATTGAGAAGATCCGGGAACAGATCCAGAACATTGAATAAGGATGGTGAATGCATATGGATGGGAAGCTCATCGTTGTGTCCGGTTATTCGGGCGCGGGCAAGGGGACCGTATTGAAGGAAGTGTTCCGCCGCATGCCCCAGTGCGTCTATTCCGTATCGGTCACCACCAGGCAGCCCCGGGAAGGGGAGAAGGACGGCAGAGATTATTTTTTCCGCACTCCGGAGCAGTTTGAGGAGATGGTAGAGCGGGACGCGTTCCTGGAATTTGCCAGGTACACCAGCAGCAGCTACGGTACGCCGAAAGCGTGGGTGAAGGAAAACGTAAAGGCCGGAAAGATCGTCGTGCTGGAGATCGAGGTGCAGGGCGCCATGCAGATCAGGGAGAAGTATCCCCAGGTGCCCCTTGTATTTATCACGGCTCCGGATTTCACGGAACTGGAACGGAGGCTGCGGCAGCGGGGGACGGAGACAGAAGAGCGCATACAGATGCGCATGGAAGCCGCCAGGAGAGAACAGGAATACGTATGCCGGTATGATAAAGTGATCGTCAACGATCAGGTAGAGCGCTGCGCCGACCAGCTGGAGCGGTTTTTCATTCAGGCGCCTGCTCTGGATGCGGACACTTTTTAATAGTAAAGGGTAACTGGTTGAGAGACCGCCCGGTAAAAGATCAAATATGCCTGCCAGAGGCAGAATGGAGGAAGCTATGTTAAGACCGTCTTACAATGACCTTATGGAAGCTATCAACGGAGAATCCCAGGAAGGGGAAGACCCTGTAGTGAACAGCCGCTACAGCATTGTGATCGCCGCCGCGAAGCGTGCCCGGCAGATCATCGCGGGAGATGACGGACTGGAGGAGAGCACCAGCGGAAAAGCTCTATCTACGGCTGTGGAGGAGCTGCGCAGCGGAGCGGTGAAGATCCTCAGCGGCGGAAAAGAGGATGAGGTCGAAGAACATCGGATCACCAATGGCAGCAGCGCCATCAATGAAGAATCGCTGGATGAGACAGATATGATAGAAGACGAGGAGGAAGACCGGGACGAGGACGACGAAGACCGGGATGCGGACGAGGAAGAGGAAGAAGACTATTAACTCAGCCTGTTTTCACGGATGAGATCGTAAAAAATAAAAATATGTTTTTTAAAAACGGAATTTTCGCATCACAAAATATGATGCCGGGGATTCCGTTTTTTGTGACATTTGAGGTGGGGACTCAAGGGCAGTTTTGACCAAAAAACAGGACAGATCTGTGCCGGAAACAGAAAAAATTTTTCTCAAAGTGGAGAATAAATTTGTTAAATAATTTTTAAGTCAACATGCATTTCGCATGTTTTTTTCGTCTGATCTTAACAGGAAAAATATCGTCGAAAATTGAAAAAACCTGTATTTTGGGCATTTTTAAATGTTTAAATGAAATGAGAATTTAAAATTTTTGAGTAAAAATATTAATTTTTTGTGAAAAAGTCTTTACAAACGAGAAAAATTATGTTAAGTTACCATTGGTCATTATAAAAAGGAGTGAATTATCATGCGTAACCGAGTAACAAGAGGTTTGGCCGTTGGTAACATGATTGCAGCTCTTGCCTGCACCACAGTGTGCGGCGCTGACTTTACGCCGGGAGATTATCTGGTGACAGGAACGCCGGATCAGATCTCTCAGATCAAGGCAGAAGGCGGCAGCGCGCAGGTCGCGTTAAAGGACCTGGTTGCCGACAGGGACCTGCACAGGCTTCCCAACAGTCTGTACGCCAGTCCGAAGAGAGCAGTCATAACAACAAATAACGTAAATCTTCGTTCCGGAAGCAGCACAGAGTATGATGTGCTGAAGCAGCTTTCCACAAATGAAGAAGTGACCGTTCTGGGAAAGGGCGCGGACAGTGCCTATTCCTATGTAGAGTATCAGGGAACGAGAGGCTTTGTCATAAGCACAGGGCTGCAGGAAGGAGAGGAGCTGCCGGATGAGACCGATTCCTGTTTTGTCAGCATCAATTCTTCCGATGAACTGGAGGCGCTGTTGGAGACCGGCGTAACGGCCGTTCCCGCAGAGGACAAGAGCATCGCGCTGGATGAGATCGCAGAGGGCAGAAATCTGGAACAGATACCTTATGTGCTGGAGGATGCCCGGGAAAGATATGTAAATATAACGAGCGGATATCTGGCATTCCGGACCGGCCCGTCTACAGGGTATGAGATGCTGGATAAGCTGGACAGAGGAGAAAAGGTGCTGGAGCTTGGCACCAATGAAGCGGGCGACTGGAGCTTCGTGAGCTTCGAGGGCGTCACCGGATATGTTTCCAATCAGTACCTGTCCGATACGGACCCCAACGGGGCGCCCCAGCCGGATGTCATGCTGGAGGAACCGAAGACCATGTATGTGGCCACCACAGGTAAGCTGAACTTCAGAGCCGGGCCCAACCTGGGAGCGGCAGTTGTCAGCAGGCTGTCAAGAGGCACCCCGGTCACGGTAAAAGGAGTCAGCGCCGATGCGGAATGGATGCTCATCGACCGGGACGGTCAGACAGGGTATGTGTTTAAGGAATACCTGTCCGATACAAAACCGGCGGCGCTGAGGGAAGCGGAGGAGAAGCAGAAAAGCAGCTCTTCTGAGGAGGAAGAGGATACTTCCGCGGAAGAGGCATCCGGCAGCGGCCTGGTCAACATGGGAACATTTAAGCTGACATACTACTGCAATTGTTCCCGGTGCTGCGGGGAATGGGCAGGCGGCCCTACGGCCATCGGCACGTATCCTTCTTCCGGATATACCATCGCTGTTGATCCGGACGTGATCCCTCTGGGAAGCACCGTCTACATTAACGGCAACGAATACAGGGCGGAAGATACAGGAAGCTCTATCGTAGGCAACAGGATCGATGTATATATGGATGACCACGAAGCGGCCCTGGATGCCGGCGTCAGCTACGCCACTGTTTATTTAGCCAGATAAAAGAAAAACATAACTCATAAAACACAAACTGTAAATCATGTAAAATGGCCAACAAAAGACCGGCTCGGACGCGAGCCGGTCTTTTTCTGTCTCCTGTAAGCCCTGCGGGATAAGCAGCAGGGACCGGGATCTGAATGGGTGCCGCAGGCAGCGGAAAAACGAGTTTCCGTAAAAAGGGGCTCAGTAGGTCACGATGGAAGCGGCCACCCTGTCGGCTGTTTCCTTTCCTGCCAGACGGACGATCAGCGCCAGGGAAAAATCAATGGCGGCGGCCATGCTCCTGCCTGTGATCACCTGCCCGTCCGTCACGACAGGCACATCGCTGTGCTCTGCTCCGGTGAGCTTGTCCTCCCAGCCGGGAAAGCAGGTGGCTTTTTTCCCTTTCAGATATCCGTAAGAGCCCAGGACGCTGGGAGCGGCACAGATGGCGGCGATGGTACTGCCTTTTCCGTATACCGTCTTTAGAGCGTCTTTTACAAGGGCGCTTTCCTGCAGATGCTTTGTGCCGGGCATGCCGCCGGGCAGCACAAGCATGTCCAGAGAAGACGCGTCTACGTCCGAGAGCATGGCGTCTGCCTTAAGGGCGATGGCGTGGGAACCGGTGACGGCGGTGGACTGCATAATGGACGCGGTGGTCACCTGGATCCCGGCTCTGCGCAGCAGATCCACGACTGTGAGCCCCTCGATCTCCTCAAATCCGTCCGCCAGAACAACACATACTTTTTTCTCCATGATGATCTTCCTTTCTGATATTTTTTCTGCTTTCAGTTTATCAAATCGTGCTTGCCATTTCAACTGATTTCCACTATGATACTGATAGAGAGTGTGAAACGGAGGGAATGGCTTGAAATATCGGCGCGGATTTTTTTTATTCCTGTTTACGGCGCTGTCCCTTTCTCTCTGGGGTTGCCGGCAGGAAAGCGGAGAACCGGCAACCGCAACGGGCCTGCTGCTGGATACGGTGGTGACAGTCTCTATATATGACGGACCGGGAGACAGGCAGGCGCTGGCGGAGGAAGCCCTGGATATGTGTGAACAGTGGGATCAGGTGCTCAACAGCCGCAGCGGCACAAGCCTCATAGGTCAGATCAACAAAAACGGAACCGGCAGGACAGAGATAGAAGACGGGAAGGTGCTGGACATTCTGAAACGGTCTGTGGAATACGAGACGATTTCCGAAGGCCTGTTCCTTCCCACTATGGGGAACATAACGGCTCTGTGGGATTTTGACGGGGAAGATTTTCGCCTGCCGGACGATGCGGTGATACAGGAGCGAAGAGCCTTCCTTTCTCCGGGGAATCTTCATATAGACGGCAGCGAGGTGTGGCTGGAGGAAGGCTGCGCCGTGGATCTGGGCGGGATCGCCAAGGGCGCCATAGGGGATCTGCTGAAGGAGTTTCTCATAGAAAAGGGCGTTTCTTCCGCCATTATCAATCTGGGCGGAAATGTGACGGTTCTCGGGCAAAAGCCGGGAGGCAGCGACTTTGTCATCGGCGTGCAGGATCCGCTGGCGGAAGACGGCGCCGCGGCAGGGGGCATTTCAATCCGTGACAGAACGGTGGCAACCTCGGGCACGTACCAGCGGTTTGCCGAGATCGATGGCAGGCGGTACCATCATATCATCGATCCCCGGACAGGGTACCCCGCGCAGACAGATCTGGCAAGCGCCACTGTTGTCTGTGAAAGAGGAATGGACGCGGATGCTCTGAGTACGGTGTGCATCCTGAAAGGCCGGGAACAGGCAAGAAAATTTATCGAAGGGATAGACGGCGCGGAAGGCGTTTTCATCGCCGGGGACGGCGCCGTCACTATGACTTCCGGAATGGAAGAGATGTGGAGGAGCAATGAGTGAACAGAAGATCCGTCTGCGGCTGAACCGGCTGCGGGAAAAAATGAAGGAATATCACTGCGCCGTGTGTATCATTCCCACGGGCGATCCTCATCAGTCGGAATACGTAGGGGAGCATTTTGCCCTGCGAAAATATTTCAGCGGGTTTACCGGATCGGCGGGAACGCTGGCCGTTACGGAAAAGGAAGCCCTTCTGTGGACTGACGGCAGATATTATGTACAGGCGGAACGGGAATTAAAGGGTACGGGTATCGCCCTCTGCCGTGCCGGCGCCCCCGGCGAGCCGGATATTTACCAGTGGCTGGAGGAGTATCTGAAAAAGCAGGATGCCTTCGGCTTCCTGGATCTGCTGGAGCATTATTCCGGCGAAGAAGCGGGACTGCCGGATCCGGGCAGAGACGCGGCAGGATGTATTGCCGTGGACGGCCGCATGATCTCCGTGGAGATGGGCCGGCGGCTGGAGGAGTGCGCGAAAAAAGGAAATATGCTGTTCCTGTGGCAGATGGATCTGGCCGGAGAGACGGCGGGAGAACAGATGCCGCCCATGGAACACGGCATGATATTTGCCCTTGATACAAAATATACCGGCATGACCTCCGGGGAAAAGCTTGCCGCGATCCGGGAAAAAATGATGGAGGAGGATGTGGACGGCCATCTGATCTGCACCCTGGACGATATTGCCTGGATCACCAATCTCCGGGGACGGGACATCCCGTGCAATCCGGTTTTTTACAGCTATATGTACATTGATATGGCGCAGTGCTACCTGTTCGCCGACCCGGAATGTGTGCCGGAGGAGCTTGTAAAAGAACTGTCAGAGGAAGGGATCACGTTACGACCCTATGAACAGGTGTATGAGACCGATCAATACCTGGATGAGGACAGCCTTGTCCTGGTACAGCCGGATCGTATGAACTACTTTTTATATAAAAAGCTGTTGTCTCACTGTAATGTAAAGGATGGCTTCCAGCCCTCGGAATATCTGAAGGCCGTAAAGAACCGGACGGAGCTGGAGCATCTGCGGGAGACTCACGTGAGAGACGGCGCGGCTATGACAAAGTTCCTGTACTGGATAAAGCATACAGATCCGGAAACGCTGACGGAGTGGCAGGCAGGACGCCGGGTGGATGAGCTGCGGAGCCGGCTGCCCGGATATCTTTCCCCCAGCTTTGACACCATCAGCGCGTACGGTCCCAATGCCGCCATGATGCACTACAGGGCGGCGGAGGAAAACTGCGCGGCGCTGAAAAAAGAAGGCCTGCTCCTGGTGGATACCGGCGGACAGTTCCTCGGCGGTACTACCGATGTGACCCGCACGGTGGCGCTGGGACCGGTGAGCGAGGAAGAGAAGAGATGCTATACCAACGCCCTCCGGGGCATGCTGCGGCTGCAGAACGCATGCTTTTTGAAAGGCTGCACAGGGCGCAATGTGGATATCCTGGCGCGGGGCCCTCTGTGGCAGCAGGGCATCGACTACCGGTGCGGCACCGGACACGGGGTGGGATTCTGCCTGGGGGTGCATGAAGGCCCTCACAGCATCCGCTGGAAAATGCCGGCGGAGAGCCGGGAGTGGGAGCTGGAGCCGGGAATGGTGGTGACGGACGAACCGGGGGCTTATGAGACGGGACGATTTGGCATCCGCATCGAAAATCAGCTGACGTGCGTGCTAAAGGAAGAAAACGAGTACGGGACCTTTATGGCCTTTGAACCTCTGACCCTTGTGCCCATCGACCTGGAGCCGGTGATGCCGGAGCTTATGAGCCGGGAAGAGATCGGCTGGCTCAATGCCTATCACAAAAAGGTTTACGACAGCATCAGCCCGTATCTTCAGGAGGACGAGCGCCGGTGGCTTGCCGGGGCGACGAAGGAACTGAAGCCGTGAGGAGAAACCGCAGAAACCGGTACATGTGAATAAGAGACCGCGTGATCGCGGTCTCTTATTGCGGTTGCTTTGTTATTGCTTATGCTTTGTTTCTTTTTTTGCTGTCTGACTTCTTTTCTTACTTGTTAGCCATTTCGCGTTCCTGAGCCTCGATCATTTTCTTGACCATCATGCCGCCAACGCTTCCGGCTTCTCTGGATGTGAGATCACCGTTGTAACCCTCTTTCAGGTTTACGCCCAGCTCAGAAGCCACTTCCATCTTGAAACGATTCATAGCATCTTTCGCTTCAGGAATATTGGTTGTGTTATTGCTGTTGCTCATGTTTATCACCTCCGTGGTGTTATTGTTTACACAAACGAAAAATATATAGGTGGAAAATTCTTGCATGTTGCACATCGCAAAAAACAATGGTATAATGTTCCATATATGTTTTGCGGAAGCAACCGGGGAGTATGAGGAAGGTATGAGATGGCATCCCGAATATTTCATCAGTGATCAGGCGCGCAGGCACCGCAAAAAGATCATGGGATGTATAAGAAATGAACGCGTGTTTCAAAATGTGAATATGATCATCTTATCGGACAATCCCCACGAGCAGCTGGAGATCCGCTCCTGGCGTCCCACTATGGATACCCGGCAGTGGTACGTGGTGGGGGTGGCGCTGGGAAAGGATGACGCCCTGGAGCTTGTCTGCAGGATGACGGAGACCGTATACCGAAAGACCGGCACAGCCAATTTGAAGGAGTATTTCGCGTGCACATCATATGGACAATGATAAAAGTGTTGGGACTGATCCTTTTGTGGCTGCTGGTGATCCTGCTGTCCCTGGTATTGCTGACGGTGCTGGCAGTGGTGTTTGCGCCTGTCCGGTATGACATACAGGGCGAGGGCAGCACGCGGGACGGCACTTACAGCGGAAAGGTCACGGTGTGGTGGATGCTCCACCTCGTCCATGGGACTGCTTCCATAGAAAAAAAGAAACGGCATTTCGGTATTTACGTGCTGGGCATTCCCATCCACAAGATACTGGCCGGAAGCAGAAAAAAGAACGAAAAAAAGAAAAAGGAAGCGCCCGCCCCGCGGGAGCCGGCAGAGGAGGATGCCGCTGACGGCGCGCGGAGCCCGGAGAGTCCCGGGACGACAGGACCTTCCGGGGAGGAAGGTTCCTCCGAAGGACCGGAGACGGCCGGGCTCTCAGAACCTTTCCGGGATCCGGGAACAGAAGGGCATAACTCTCTGTATGACCGTATCAGAGGAGGGTATGAAAGGTTCCGCGGGGCTGTGAGCCGCATGGCCGGCAGGGTCAGGTCTGTGTACGAACGGACAGGCTCCGCCAAAGAAACGGCCGCCCGGTATGTGCGGCTGTGGAATGAAGAAACCACCGCTGCCGCGCGGAAGCTGCTCACAGGGGAGCTGCGGTGCCTGTTGAAACACTGGAAACCGCGCAGAGTGGAAGGGACTGTCGTGTTCGGCCTGGGCGACCCGGCGGACACAGGTTTTGTCCTGGCGCTGCTGGCGCTGTTCTATCCCGCGTCGAGAGGACGGCTGGCGGTAACGCCGGATTTTGAAAAGATGATACTGGAGGGACGGCTGCATGCCCGTGGACGTATGCGGGTATTCTGGCCGCTGAAAAGCGGGATCAGACTGCTGCTTGCCCCGGAGATCAGGGCAACCTATCAGAAATGGCAAACCAGAAAGGACGGGTAACCAATATGTCAGATAAAAATAACAAGATCGAAGCAACCGTAACGGCGCTGATGCAGGGAGTGGATAAGTATATCACTTCCAAGACAGTGGTAGGCGATGTGATCACGGTGGGCAGCACCATCATACTCCCCCTGGTGGATGTGAGCTTTGCCATCGGCGCGGGGGCATTTGCCTCTGACCAGGATAAGGATGCAAAGGACAGGGGCGCGGGCGGTATGGGCGCCAAAATGTCTCCCTGCGCGCTGCTGGTGATCAACAACGGTACGACAAAGCTGGTAAATGTGCGCAATCAGGACGGTCTTACAAAGATATTGGATATGATCCCGGATCTGGTGGACAAATTTACCGCCGATATGGGGACGGGGAAAAAGGCAAAAAAAGAGACGGTAAAGGTCAACGACGTGGAAGTAGAAGTGGAGGATCTGAATTAGATCCCGCGGATGCAGGCAATGTTGTCCTGAAACCGCCGCGGGCCGCATAAGATAGCAGTGTAGAAAAAGGATCCGGACGGTGATGCCTGTGCGGCGTGTGATGGGATTTGGCTGCATCTGTTTCGGCAGCGGTATGATATGCATGAATTTCATGCCCGATACGTTCTGGGCGGTAGTGCTGATCATTGCGCTGCTGCTTTTGGGGTACAATCTGTTCTGTAAAAAATGCTGAAAAAAGAAGCGGTTTTCCGGAGAAAATCGCTTCTTTTTATTCCTATCGTTTCAAAATGCGCAGGAACTGCGCGGCAATCCCTGCTGAAGATCGCTGCCGGGCGGTCTTTTACGCGCGCTCTACTTTGCCGGAACGCAGGCAGGATGTACACACGTACATCTTTTTGGCGGCGCCGTTTACTTTCACCCTTACGGATTTTACGTTGGTCTTCCACATCTTGTTGGATCTTCTATGGGAATGGCTTACGGCGTTGCCGAAGTGAGCGCCTCTGTCACAAATTGCACATCTGGCCATTTTTGCACCTCCTAAACTCATGGGTATAGTTTCCTGCTCAAACAAAGACATTTTAACAGATGAAGTGCTGCATTGCAAGCACATTTTTTCGGTTTTTGCTTATTTTTGGTATTTTTGTCGCGTTCTTTTGCCCCCGGAGAGAAAAAGGGCTTTCCTTTTTCCGGATAATTTGGTATGATATTGAAGAATGTAAGAATTGGATGATTATTTTCAGCTGTAAGATCGGATATAGATGGAGGTATGAGCATGAAAGGGAAGTTTGAGAACGAACTGGGCCATATCAGTGTGGATCCGAAGGTGATCGCCACTTACGCCGGTACCGTAGCGGTAGAATGCTTCGGCATCGTGGGCATGGCCTGGGTCAATGTGGCTCAGGGCGTAGTAAAGCTGCTGCGCAAAAAAGATCTGACAAGAGGGATCAAGGTAACTATCGAAGACAACCTGCTGGATTTTGATTTTCACGTGATCGTTTCCTACGGAGTCAACATTCCCACTGTGATGGACAATCTGATCAGCCATGTGAAGTATCAGGTGGAAGCGCTTACCGGAATGGAAGTACGCAAGATCAATGTGTTTGTAGAAGGCGTAAGAGTAATCGATTGACAAGGAGGACACGATCGTGGCTGTTTCAAAAATTGATGCGGCGCTGCTGTGCAAAATGTTTCTGGCAGGCGCCGCCAATCTGGATGCCAATAAAGAGTGGATCAATGAACTGAATGTATTTCCCGTGCCGGACGGCGATACGGGTACCAATATGACCCTTACTATCATGTCTGCCGCGAGGGAAGTGGAAGCCATTGACCGGCCGGATATGGAGTCTGTGGCGAAGGCTATCTCCTCCGGCTCCCTGCGGGGCGCCCGGGGCAATTCCGGCGTGATCCTGTCCCAGCTGTTCCGGGGCTTCTGCAAGGTCATCGGGGAATATAAGAAGCTGGACTGCACCATCATCGCGGAGGCGTGCAGAAGGGCAGTGGAAACCGCGTACAAGGCGGTAATGAAGCCCAAGGAGGGTACCATCCTTACCGTTGCCAAGGGCATCAGCCTCAAGGCCGATGAACTGTCGGATATGGACGATGTGGATGCGTTTTTGTCCGCCCTCATCGAGCACGGCGAATTTGTGCTGAGTCAGACGCCGGAGATGCTTCCCGTACTGAAGGAGGCAGGCGTGGTGGATTCCGGCGGACAGGGTCTGATCGTCGTATTGAAGGGCGCCCTGGACGGACTTAGAGGGAAAGAAATCTCCCTGGATGTGTCCGTCACAGGAACGGTTGCGGTGAAACGATCTTCCGGCGCCGGCATGGAAGAGGCAGATATCAAATTCGGCTACTGCACGGAATTTATCATCATGCTGGAAAAGGAATTTGATCATACGGAAGAAAAGGCCTTCAAGAGCTATCTGGAATCCATCGGTGATTCCATCGTGTGCGTGGCCATGGACGATATTGTAAAGGTCCATGTTCACACCAACGAGCCGGGCAACGCCATCCAGAAGGGTCTTTCCTACGGCCAGCTCACCAGCATGAAGATCGACAACATGCGGGAAGAACACCATGAGCGTGTGATCAAGAACGCGGAGGCAGAGGCCGCGAAGCAGAAAGAGGAGTCCTTAAAGGAAGAAGAGGAGACTGCGGCCGCCGAGCGGGTGCCTTATGGCTTTGTGGCAGTGTCCATCGGCGAGGGCATGAATGAGATCTACCGCAGCCTTGGCGTGGAGGGCCTCATTGAGGGCGGACAGACCATGAACCCCAGCACGGAGGATATGCTGGCGGCTATTGAGAAAGTCAACGCCGACGTGGTCTATGTATTCCCCAACAATAAAAATATCATCATGGCGGCCAACCAGGCGGCGGAGCTTACCGAAGATAAGGAGATCGTGGTGATCCCCACAAAAACCACTCCCCAGGGCATCGCGGCTCTGATCTCTTTTGTGCCGGAGGGCACTCCCGAGGAAAACAGAGAGAGCATGACAGAGGCCATCGAGACGGTGAAGACCGGACAGGTGACCTATTCCGTGCGGGATACTACCGTGGACGGCGTGGAGATCAAAAAAGACGATATCATGGGCATCGGCGACGATACCATCCTTGCCGCCGGCAGCGATGTGGAGCAGGTGGCGCTTGAGATGCTGGATAAGATGACAGACGAGGAAAGCGAGCTGATCAGCATCTATTACGGAGAGGATATTTCCGACGAGAGCGGCGAAGCGTTTGCCGCAAAGGTAGAGGAGCTCTATCCCGACTGTGACGTGGAAGTGCAGAACGGCGGGCAGCCCATCTATTACTATGTGATCTCGGTGGAATAAGACGTCTTCCGGGAGAAAAAAAGAAAGGAAAAGCAGGAAATCAACTCTGGATTTCCTGCTTTTGTTTCATGATAAGTTTTCGGATAACGTGCGGAAAGGAAACGGACATGGAGGCGGAACTGAACTGCTCGGTGGAACAACTGAAAGGCGTTGGAAAAAAGACCGCGCAGCTGTTTGAAAAGGTGGGCGTTCATACGATCCGGCAGCTTCTCTGGTATTTCCCCAGAGATTACCAGCAGATGGAACAGTGGGTGCCGGTGAAAAAAGCGGCGGAACTGGAGGACGGTTCGGACTGTGCCGTCATGGCCCAGGTGACGGGGCGACCGGTGCTGCGCAGGAGCGGCAGGCCCCTTGTGTTGGCGCGGCTGACGGACGCTGCCGGAGATACCATGGAGGCGCTGTGGTTTAACGCGCCGTACATGGCCGGTCAGCTGAAGGCCGGGACCGTCTGCGTGTTTCGGGGGAAGATACAGCACAGCGGCGGGAAGGCGCGCCTGCTCCAGGCCCAGGTGTTCCGGGAGGAACAGTACAGACAGCTGATGGACCGGCTGTGGCCTCTTTACAGTCTGACCAGGAACCTTTCCAATAAGACCATTACCAAATGTATGGAGCAGGCCCTGGAGCTCGCAAAGGGCATGCCCCATCCCGTCCCCCGGGAACTGGAGGAAGCGTATGACCTCATGCCATTTGAGGAGGCGCTGCGTCTTATCCATTTTCCCCGGGGGGAGAAAAGCCTCCTGCGGGCGCGGCAGCGCATGGCATTTGATGAGTTTTTTCTTTTTTTGCTGCAGATGGAGCTGGAAAAGGCCCGCATTGCCAGGGAACCGAACCGCCATGTGATCCGCCCCTGCAGCCGGGTGGACGATTATGTGCGGCATCTGCCTTACACCCTTACGGGGGACCAGCAGCAGATCTGGGACCAGATCCGGCGGGATCTCAGCGGCACGGCCTGCATGAACCGCATGGTGCAGGGCGATGTGGGCTCCGGCAAGACCATCCTGGCATTTCTGGCCGCCCTGTCGGCAGCGTGCAGCGGATATCAGGCGGTGATCATGGCGCCTACGGAAGTGCTGGCCAGACAGCATTACAACAGTCTGACCGCTGTGCTGGACCAGTGGTTCCCGGACCTTCGGGGCTGCCTGCTCACCGGTTCCCTTACGGCGAGAGAGCGCAGGGAAGCCTACGATGCCATCGCGGCCGGCCGGGTACAGATCATCATCGGCACCCATGCTCTGATACAGGAAAATGTGCAGTACGCGGATCTGGGCGTGGTGGTGACAGATGAACAGCACCGGTTTGGCGTGAAGCAGAGGGAGGCCCTTGCCGGGAAAGGCGGATATCCCCACGTGATGGTCATGAGCGCGACGCCCATTCCCCGGACGCTGGCGCTGGTGCTTTACGGGGATATGGACTTGTCGGTGATGCGGGATATGCCGGCTGACCGCCTGCCCATCAAAAACTGTGTCATTCCGAAAAAAAGCCGCCCCGCGGCGTGGAAATTTATCCGGGAGCAGGCAGGCCTGGGACGGCAGGCTTATGTGATCTGTCCCATGGTGGAGGCCAGCGAGATGCTGGAAGGAGAGAACGTGACGGATTACACGCCGGCCCTGAGAGAGGCCCTGCCGGGCATCCGGGTGGAGATGCTCCACGGACGCATGAGCCCGGAGGAGAAGGACCGGATCATGGAGGCGTACGCCGGCGGAGAGATCCAGGTGCTTGTATCCACAACGGTCATAGAGGTGGGCATCGACGTGGCGAACGCTTCGGTGATGGTCATTGAAAATGCCGAGCGGTTCGGTCTCGCCCAGCTGCACCAGCTGCGGGGCCGGGTCGGCCGGGGAAAGCACCAGTCCTACTGCATTTTTATCGACGGCAGAGGGGACGGAACGGATAATCCGCGGCTGAAGGTCGTACAGAAGTCCAACGACGGATTTTATATCGCGGGGGAGGATCTGAAACTTCGCGGCCCCGGCGATCTTTTCGGCATCCGTCAGAGCGGCGCGCTGGAATTTCAGGTGGCGGACATATACAGGGACGGAAAGATACTGGAACAGGCGTCCGGCGCCGTACACCGGATGCTGGAGACGGATCCGGCGCTGGAAGCCCCCGATCATGCGGGATTGCGGCAATATCTGTCGGAAATGGAGTACCATACCGCATTATGAAAAATTAATCATTCTTAAAAGATTATTAAACAGTTTAGTTGCAGATATTTATACTCCCATGGTATAATAACATGGTATGCAGAAAGTGATGCCGGATGCCGGCGTCTTATCAGCTTTACTTTACAGGAGTGATTTCATGGCAGATAACATAAACAATCAGGGAGGGCCTACGCCGGAACAGATCGAGAAAAGACGGAGAGAACTGAAGGCAAAACGCCAGAGGAAACGGATGATCACCGTATTTACGGTGGTGGGCGTGCTGGCAGTGGCAGCGATCGCCGCGGTCCTTGTGGTGCAGGTGCTTTCCCGTATGGACAGAGGCGCCGGAGGCGGCCTTGCGGGCGGAGGCACTACCCAGACGGAAGCTCCCGTAGTGACGGAGGATCCGGCGGAAGCGGCCAGGAACGCTTCCATCGAGCAGGCTGCCAGACTTTCCGCCCAGTATGATTATGACGGCGCCATTGCCGTCCTGCAGGCTGTTCCGGGCGCGGAAAACGATACGCATATCCAGGATCTTCTGTTCAAGTATACCACCCAGAGGGACGCCCTTGTGGAATTTCCCATATCGGATGTGTGCCATATATTTTTCCACACGCTGATCCCCAATACGGACAAGGCGTTTGACGGCGATTACAAGCAGGACGATTATAATCAGGTTATGACGACGGTCACTGAATATAATCGGATACTGGAGCAGATGTACGCCAACGGCTGGGTACTGGTGATGCTGGACGATATGGCCGGATATGTGACTCATGAGGACGGCTCTGTCACATGGGAGGAGAAGAAGATCATGCTTCCCGAGGGAAAGAAAGCGTTCATCCTCTCCCAGGACGATGTGAGTTATTATGAATATATGGCGGGAGACGGCTATCCGTCCCGGCTTGTGGTCAATGAGGAGGGAAAGGTAGTCAACGAGATGATAGGCGACGACGGCTCGGTGACTTACGGCAGCTATGACTGCCTTCCTCTGCTGGACGATTTTATAGAGAAGCATCCGGATTTCTCTTACAAGGGCGCGAAAGGATACCTGGCGCTCACGGGATATGACGGCGTGCTGGGCTACCGCACGGCGCCCAAATATGCCGACACAAATGAATATCCGGAGATCGGCGGCGAAGAGGGCCGGCAGGAACAGATCCGCCAGGCCCAGGAAGTAGTAAAGGCCATCATCGACGACGGGTGGCGTTTTGCTTCCCACAGCTGGGGCCACCGGTACTATGGCCAGATCTCCTACAACCAGGTGGTGGAGGACGGCACCAAATGGGAAGAGCAGGTGCGGCCTATCCTGGAGTCCAGCGGCACCCCTGTGGATACCATGATCTACGCTTTCGGGGACGATATCGGTTCCTGGACGCCTTATGAGACGTCCAACTCCAAGTTTACCTGGCTGTTTGACAAGGGATTCCGGTATTACTGCAACGTGGACAGCAACACCCCCTGGGTCCAGAGCAATCCCGCCCTGCAGTATCTCCGCACGGGCCGCATCAACCTGGACGGCCAGCGGATGTACTACGATATGATCGACGACAGCGTGGATCATCTGTCGAAATTCTTTGACGTCAATACGGTCTTTGATTCGGCAAGGCCCGTCCCTGTGCCCAAGTGATGTGGTGAGATGACGGGAGAAAAAAGCGCGGCGGCCTGCAGAACCCCGGTGTCTGCTGTTTTTCGGACCGGGGTCCCGCAGGCCGCTTCTGTTTTTCCTTCCGGTATTCAGACTCTCTAGTAAAAGGAAAGGTTTGCGGGAAAAAATGTCGCCCGGAAGAGGCATCCAATAAAACAAGTTCACAATGTTTTCGGAGTGCGGCATGGTTTCGGTCATGCCGCAATTTTGTTTATTATGTCGATCAAAAGCAAAACAGGGAGTATTCCGATGTAATTCCAGATTTGGGCAAATAACAGGGTACAAGGGAAAATTATTTTGATGCAGTAATATGCATCTATTTTTAACGGTCATTTTTGTTCATGGGGTAGTATCACAACACCCCTACAGAAAAGCATTAAGGATTCTTGATTTCATTCGTGTGTTTGAGTATAATATAATTGTTGAATTTTGGGGAAATGGGGAATAGTAGATGAAATATCAGTCCGTTAGGCAGACATTGCAACACTGGGGTTTTTCCACCCGTCGTATGTAAATTCTTTGTTGCGAAGGGGGTATTCTTCCGGAGCAGTGCGGATAGGTTATGCATGGGCTATCCCCGACGATGAATCAAAGCTGAAGGACACGAGAATTAAGAGTGGAAAAGTATATTAAGGGGGATATGAATAAAACAGCAAAAAGTTATCCAAGGAGGGCAAGAGTTGCATGCAGATTTTATGCCAAGTGTTCTTGACCATGTGATTAGAGAAAAAATGCTGCAAAGCCAAGCTAGTAGGTCGAAGGAGGAATCATCATAGCCATCCTTGAATGGATCGGAAAAGATAAAGTGATCAATCATCATCGGAAGGTGCCGTATCGGGTGCTAGAGCGGCGATACAGCTTTGACGCGGACGGGTAGCACGATGCGGACAATGGCAGTGAGAACATGATCATCCGGGGCGACAATCTGGAGGCGCTGAAAGCGCTTCTGCCCCGGTATGAAGGACGGATCAAGTGCATCTATAAAATCATAAATCATCTTGCAGAGTTTGATACAAAGCTTCTCTTTATTATTGGAGAATAGGAGGATATTTATGGATAAGCAAACAACAGGAACTGTGATTGCTGCAACAAAACAGTGGTGGATGAAGGTCAACAGAAAACCTGTGAGAATGCACGCATTGGATGGTGCTGATTTTCCTTATATCATTAAGATTGAATATGCTGTAGATGGGAAGGCGTACACAAAAAGAAAATGGATTAACGCCGGAGGCCCTGTCCCCACGGCGGGGAGCAATGTGCAGGTGCTTATAGCTCCTTGAGTGCTTCTTCGGCCAGTTTCTGTGTTTTCTCATCCTTCGACTGAATGGCGGCCAACCTTAACCAATGCCGTGCTTCATTCCT